>NZ_JAPZQM010000304.1:0-15780 GCF_027530565.1 Microcystis sp. LE19-10.1B
CACACCCTACACCCCACACCCCACACCCCACACCCCACACCCTACACCCCACAACCTCTTTCAAGTCAGGTAGTCACCTTTTCACCCCCTTGGCCCGCGCGTTTTTAATCGGTACTTTTGGTTCGGTGGCGATGATGTGAAGATCGATATTTTTCTGCCAGATCAGACGCATGAGTTTTTGGGTGAAAGAACCTTTGATGAAATTCTTCCAGCGCGATTGAAGGCTCTCCCCGATCACAATCTGGGTGATTCGTTCCTGTTCGGCCACTTCTGCGATCGCTGATGCCACCTGATAGCTTTTAACCCGTAAGAATTTCCCCTCGAAGTCCCGACATAAACGTTCGCAGGTTTCGATATGTAAAGCCTCCTCTTTGGTGAGAAAGCGATCGGGTTTATCGACGAAAATCACGAAAAATTCCGCATTCATATACCCCGCTATCCGCGCTCCTCGACGTAATAATCGTAAAGAGTTGGGATAGGTGGAAACACAGACTAATACCCGTTCGTGAACGGGACAGAATTGACCGATAAATGTCGAATTACTCGCTTCTTCTTCCACTGTATCGGCCACTTCACGCAGGGCGAGTTCCCGGAGGGCGATTAAATTGCGCCGTCGAAAGAAATTATTTAAAGATGGTTGGATCTTTTCGGGAGCGTAGATTTTTCCCGCTAATAATCTTTCCTCTAGGGTTTCAGCGGTAACATCTACCACGATCACTTCATCAGCTTCCTCCAAAATTCGATCGGGTATTCGCTCCCGCACCACCACCCCAGTGATTCGGGCAACCAAATCGTTTAAACTCTCGATATGCTGGATATTCACTGTCGAGTAAACATCGATTCCCCGGGATAAAATTATCTCCACGTCCTGAAAGCGTTTCTCTCGCTCCGAACCAGGCGCGTTCGTGTGGGCTAATTCATCGATCAGACACAGCTGCGGCGAGCGGGCGATAATCGCTTCTGTATCCATTTCCGAGAGAGTAAATCCCTCTTTCTCTAGGATTTTTCTCGGTACGATTTCCAACCCCTCGGCTTTTGCGGCGGTCTCTTTCCGGCCGTGGGTTTCGAGCAGTCCGATCACCACGTCGGTTCCCTGCTTTCTGAGGCTATGCCCCTCCTCCAGCATTTTGTAAGTTTTCCCGACCCCCGGGGCCATGCCGATAAAAATTTTATGTCTTCCCCGTCGCACGCTCGTCTCCTTTTTGGCAACTTCCCTTGTAGATTAATACTAAATCCAGTTATTAAAAACTGATTATCTATTCCCTCTTTTGCCTTTTGCCTGTCCTAATATGTAGCCTATACTCAACGGATTTGCTCTGAGAGTGCTTATTGACTAGAGGTAATACCGCGCTGACGTAATTGGTCGATAAAAAATTCTTCTAGGGAAGCACGAGCTAAATTCAGACTAATCAAGCGAGCATCGATACTAGGCAGGGCAGCCAGAAAAGCAGCGGGTTCTCCCTGTAATTGTCCCTGCCAACAATTATCGCGCCAATGCAAACCGAGTATCCATTGCTGTAGTTGATCCTCCCTACCACCTTGAACAATCACCTGATAGACATCAGCACGACCGAGAATTTGCTCGAGGGAACCAACACAGAGTAATTCTCCCCGGGCCAACAGGGCAATGCGATCGCAAATTTGTTCCACATCGGAGAGAATATGAGAGTTAAAAAAGATGGTTTTCCCCCGTTGTTTGAGGGATTGAATAATTTCCCGCACCTGATAGCGACCGATAGGGTCTAGTCCCGACATCGGTTCATCGAAAAAGACTAATTCAGGATCATTGATTAATGCTTGGGCTATACCGATCCGTTGCATCATTCCCTTAGAATATTGACGCAATTGTTTTTTCTGGGCAGTTTTGCGGTCTAATCCCACTAAATCCAATAATTCAGGAATGCGTTTTTTCTGCACAGAAGAGGGAATTTGAAAAATGCTGGCGATTAATTGCAGGAATTCCCAGCCGGTGAGATAGTCGTAGTAGTAGGCATTTTCGGGAAGATAGCCGATGCGTTGCCTGACCGAGCGATCGCCAATTGGCTGACCGAGAATCAAGGCCCGTCCGGAAGTGGGTCGGACAATCCCCAAAAGGGTTTTTAAGAGTGTGGTTTTGCCGGCCCCGTTCGGGCCTAATAATCCAAAGGTTTCGCCCTCATGGACAATTAAAGTACAGTTTTTCAAGGATTCGATTTTTTTATTTAACCAGAATCCTGTCCGATAAGTTTTTTGTAAGTTTAACGTCTCTAGCACAGTTTGACGGCTGGTATTCGTCATTGTTTTGGAATCATCTGAGACAGAATACATGGGTCGGATATCCCTCTTCCTACACTTTGCTTTTATTATCCCCAAATTGTCACCAGCAATGTCAACGGTATCAAAATAGCCCGGTTTTGGAACCCAGAAAAATCCCAACTGGTCTTGAGAATAGGTATCAGTGTAGTTCTGGGCTATTGCCAGCTTTCTTCTCTGGCATGGGTGTGAATTAGCCGCTAAAATCTGTTAGACAGGTAACTTTGACACTTGAGCAGCAACTGGTACAATAGTGCGAACGCTTACGGAAACCAGACTCTTACACAAACACAGCATGAAACAACTCCTCAATTGCCTTAATTCCCTGACAGTGGCCAGTGTAGCCACTATCGCTTTGGCCTATCCTAGCATCGCTCAAGTTAATCTGTCTGTTTATCCCGCTCCTTCCTCGTCGAACGAATCCATAGAATTATACGTTCCCCCGCCAGAAAACAATAACACCAATAATACCTGTACTCAATCGATCGGGGCAAATATCGATAAAATTATCGGTCAAGCTCCCAATCAGTGGGGTATATTAATCGAATCTATCGATCGCCAAACAGTTATTTATAGTCATAACGCTGATCGCTATTTTATCCCTGCTTCTAATACAAAGTTATTTACCACGGCTGCCGCTTTACAAGTGATGAACCCGGAAACGACGATTCAGAAGAAATCCCTGCGCGATTGGGTTAATATCACTAATCAGAGAAGTAATAATTTCTACGCTGACACTCTTTTTCGCTTTATCGGCGGTGCTAAAAATGTTACTGCCATCTTGGCACAATTGGGCATCAATCCCAGTGGTTTTCGTTTAGCCGATGGTTCGGGATTATCCCGCCGTAATACCGCTACTCCCCGCTCGATCGTGGAAATTTTGCGGGTGATGTATTATTCTCCTAATCGAGACACTTTCTATGCTTCCTTACCGGTAGCGGGAATTAGTGGCACCCTGAGAAACCGAATGCGTCAGACGGCCGCTACTGGCACAGTTTACGCTAAAACCGGCACTCTTACCGGTGTGCGGGCCCTATCGGGTTATCTAGAACACCCCAACCAAGGACCGATGTTATTTAGCATTATCGTTAATAATCAACGGGTTTCCGGACAGGCTCTGGTGAAAGCGATCGATACTATTGTTCTACAGATGACCGAATCTCGTTCCTGTCAAGCTCGGTAGAGCGCTGGTAAAAATCGCCCTGTCTCCCGACTCCTAACTCCTCAATTCTGCCCGATGCAAGAGGTCTAATCCCGGGGCGATTCTCGCGAGTCAATCCGATTTTTTGGGCGGAATGATGGCCAAATTCCCTTAAGCCGAGATGGGGTTAATAATAGCCATAATCTGCTTCGGTTTGGGTTTGGGTTTGGGGGGAGAGATATTCAAAATTAGAGGGATCTCGCAGAAAACGAAATATTTCTTCTTCGAGACGATGAATTAGATAGGGTTCTATGGAACTAGAATGGCGTAAACAGGCTAAATAGCCTTCTACATATAGCCGGATCTCATCAAAACGCGAGCCACGGTGCCAAAGATCCACCATGTCATCGGTGAGTCTTTGATAGTAACGAATGGATTGGGTATCTTGGAGCATGGGCAGTAGAACAAAAAAGAGAGAGTGGGGGTAAGTGTGTATGGATAATCGTAGGGAGAATTGCCATTCTCGGTTCCCGATACCTCTATTGTACTCACCAAATTGGCAAAACACAGACAAGAGAATTTTCAGTGATCAGTAAAGGGTGTGGGGTGTGGGGTGTGGGGTGTGGGGTGTGGGGTGTGGGGTGTGGGGTGTGGGGTGTGGGGTGTGGGGAGAAGGGAGAATAAATAAAGGCAATCTCCTGAATCCTGTCTCCTGTCTCCTGCCTTCGTATAGATTATTCAGGGTTTCTTTGTCTTTTTGCCCGTTCAATTTCTGCTTGTAGTTCTGCTATTTGTCGCTGTAATCTTTCGCTTTCCCTATCATTAGCATCAATATTAATTGAGCTTTTTACCCCTGTTTTGGCATAGTTTCCCCGGCGAATTTGACGATAGGATTCCGAGTTAAACCATTCCTGTAGATAATGCACTCTTTCCACGGAAAAAGGATGGGTTAAAAAGGAACCATTACCGCCATTATAAATGAGAAATTTATAAATCTGGTTTAAGTTATCTTGGTCTAATTGTCGGTAGGCTTCTCCTTGGCGAATAAATTCTTCTAAGTTGCATTCATGCAGATATTTTTGACTTCCTCCTGCACATTTCATTAAAGTTCTCAGGACTACATTTAAATCATCGCTAACTAATAAAGCGGCTCTGTCTGCGGATAATTCGGCTTTTCTGCGCCATTCATAAAAGGCATAAACTAGACCAGTAGTAATGGCTTTTCCTAGTCCTAAGGTGATGCCCCCAAGGAAATTAGCCGCCCCCATCACCCAAAAAGACATTTGAATTAAAATACTATGATCGCATTTTAAATGACCTAATTCGTGGGCAAGAATTACCCTAATTTCTTCTTCATCTAATAGGTCTAAAAGGGCAGTATTAAAGACAATGTAGGGATGTTCCGAACCTAAAGAATAGGCATTCGCTGAAGGGTTTTGACTGACATAAAGATTCGGTTCTGGGGACATATCTAAATCCCGCAGACATTGGCGATATATACCGTATAAAGTGGCGTATTGACGCGGGCCGACTTTGAGATCATTGCCCATTAATAAAATTTGCTGGGGACGTTCATAGAGATATTCGGAAAAACTTTTCGCTAGTAAATCAAACCCCGGAACTGATCTTAAGGCCTGTTCAGCTTGCTGATCTAGGGGATGTTTAAAAGCTTGACTGGAGATATCAGGATAAGTTGGCATATTTTTTCAAGGAAAAAGGGGAAAGGTAAAAATGATAATTCAGTCGTTAGTCAGAAATAAACGGGCATTAATTGCCAAGTTTTTAAGATTGTCTTGTCAACTTTTTCGAGGCAACCTATGGCATTATAGTCAGGAATTACTTCTAGAAACAGTTGGCGTTTATCAAATCAGTAATGTCTCTCAATAGGTTTTTAATTCTGCAAAATTGCGGATTCTAGAGTTTATTTGGTTGCGGTGACATAGAATAGACCTGTGGGAGAAATGAGCTTTTTTCTTGTTAACTATCCTTGGCAACAATTCCTAGATTCGATAACAAAGCTTGTAGGTTAGTTTGCACGGTAGCGGGTTGGTATCTCTTAATAGTTTCTAGGGAATTATCAGCGAGTTTTTGCCACAATTCCATATTATCATAGAGTTCGATCACCGCTTGGGCAAATTCCTCGGCAGTATCGGCAATTAAAACATCTTGGTGGTCAATTAATCCCATACCTTCGGCACCAATTTTTGTGGTAATAGTCGGTAATCCTAGGGAAAGACTTTGACCTATTTTACCCTTCATTCCCGCACCAAATCGCAGGGGTGCGACAAAAATCCGACTCTTTTGGAAATAGGGTTCCACTTCGGGAACATAACCGGTAACAATCACTTGATCATTGGCTAATTCTTTCACTTCATCCTTGAGGTTACTTCCCAATAAATTAACGGTAATATCGGGACGGGATGCCCAAACTAAGGGCATAATTTCTAAACATAACCACTTAACGGCATCAATATTAGGAGGGTGATTGTAGCTACCAATAAATACTAAACCCGATCGCTGGTCAAAGGCAACTTTTTCTGACAGGGAAATTTCTTCATGGATATTGGGGATTACCCAAACATTTTTCACTCCTAAAGAGGATAATACCTGCTTTTCGTCTTCGGTTACTACTACGGTTGCTTCCGCTTGATTAGCATAGTTTAACTCTAATTTCTGATAGGTTTGCCAACTCCAGCTAGTATTTTGGTAACTGGGATCGAGATAGTCTTTTTGCCGTTTTAAACGTAGAAAATGCAGGTCAATTGTATCATAAATAATTGGTGCTTTTGTTTTTAAGCGAATTAAATCCATATACTTATCACACAATTCGGGACGACACAACCAAACTCCATCGATCAGGGGTAAATATTTGATTAATTTTTCTTCTAGATTATATCTTTGCGCTGTGCCATAAATAACTTCAATTCCCAGCTGTTGCAGTACAGAAGTATAGGGTTGTTCAGGATAGCCATTATCGGGAAAGAAAATCACTGAATAGCCTAAATTGAGCAGTAGCTTAAGAATATTTAATAAACGCACACAGCCGGATTCTCGATCGTATAGTGGAACGTAGGAATCGATGACTAAAATTGTCGGTTTTCCTTGTAAACGTCGGGCAGCTTTGGGTACATTATTAGCATCGTTATCTAGGTGTTTAGTTAATACCTTTGACCATTTTTCTCGAAACTTAGTTTGATTAATAACTTGATATTGTTTGATCCCACTAGAAAGGTCTGTTCCCGAGGTGATTCCTTCGTAGTGAATGACGTTAGATTGGGGTTGATAAAGGACTTGATAACCCAATTCTCGGAGGGCAAAACATAAGTCTGTATCTTCGTAATATGCGGGGATAAAGTCTTGACAAAAACCACCTAATTGCTTAAATAAATCTGTAGGAACTAATAAACTTGCTCCCGAACAATAGTCCACGGGACGGACATAATTATATTCCGGTTCCTCGGGACTATCTAAGCGTCCATAATTCCAACCATCGGCAGAATTCCAGATAATTCCCCCCGCTTCTTGTTGTTTACCATTAGCATAAATTAACTTGGAACCCACCGCACCAACTTGGGGATTATTGATAATTAATTTCACTAAACTTTCTAGACAATTTTCCAGAATTCTAGTATCGTTATTGAGAAAATATAGGTATTGACCTTTTGCTTGACTAGCCCCATAATTACAGGAACGAATAAAACCAGAGTTTTCTGTATTAGTTAATACTTTAATTCCTTTAACTAAAGTTGCTAATTGTTCTAAGGTTTCATCGCTGGAAGCATCATTAACAATGATTATTTCATAAGCTAAATCAGAACTTAGGTTAACACTCAAGGATTCGAGACAGTTAAAGGTGTAGGCAAATTGGTTATAAACAGGAATAATAATCGAGACTAAAGGATCATCACTACTGGCAATTTCTAGGGGTCGCGGTTCAGCTAATTTAGCACTTTCGATCACCTGTTCTTCAAATTCAGAGGAACTCTTTCCTGTGAGAATTTTAATAATTTTTCGTTTCGTCTTTTTGAGTGCTGGTTTCCATCCTTCCTCTTGGAGACTAAAGACAAATTTTTTGAGCAGTTTTTTAACTTTAAAAATAATCATTATTACCATAAATAATCCTCTAGAGAAAACCAATCTTGTGCTAAATTTAAATTTCTTTCTGCTCTAATAATAGCTCCTTCCTTTAATTGTTGCTTGAGGTAGTTTCTCTGGGGTTCCATAATATAAGTAGATGGGTGGAATTAAATATAAGATGAACGTAGGTTGGGTTGAAGCATGAAACCCAACGCCCGCATGGGTTACGCTACCGCTAACCCATCCTACAAATAATTGTGCCTCCCTACTTATAATTTAATCGCTTCATTAATTAAATTATTATATTCTTTTTCAGGATAATCACTACTCGCCAACCATCGATCGAGAAGTTGCATGGTATCTTCAGGGAGAGTTATCTGAAGTTGTCTGGCCATTTTGTCTTTCCTAACCATATCTAGACAATAACAATTATAAGCCCCTAGAGCGATTTTAGTTGCTGTCAGGATAAATTCTCGGGGCGGCGGCGATTAATTTTTGGGTGTAGGGGTGTTGGGGATGGCTAAAAATCTGTTCAGTGTCACCCATTTCAACAATTTTACCCGCAGTCATCACCGCAATTCGATCGCAGAGGAATCTCGCTAACCAAAGATCATGAGTTATAAATAAATAAGTGAGATTAAATAACTTTTGTAACTCTAACATTAACTCTAAAACCTGTGTCTGAACACTAGCATCGAGCATACTAACCGGTTCATCACAAATAACTAATTCTGGACGAGTAATTAAAGCGCGAGCAATGGCTACCCTTTGCTGTTGTCCCCCCGATAACTCCCTAGGATAGCGTCGATAAAATTCCTCTACCGGTGTCAAACCGACTCGATCTAACATTGTTAAAACCTGTTTTTTAGCCGTTTCTAGATTAACTTTTTGATGGATAAAAAGCGGATCAGCGATACTTTCTCCCACCGTCATTAAGGGATTGAGACAAGCGAGGGGATCCTGAAAAATCATCTGCATTAAGCGCCGTTTTGGACGCATTTTTTCCGCCGACAAAGGGGTTAAATCTTCTCCTAAAAATTCCACTTTTCCCCCGGTGGGTTTAATTAACTGTAATAGGGTTCGCGATAGGGTACTTTTCCCACACCCCGACTCCCCAACTAAACCGAATATTTCCCCTCGATACAGTTCAAAATTGACTTCATCCACCGCTTTAATAAATTTCTTTTCTTTCTTTAAAAAGCTATCTAAAAAGTTACCTTCTAGGGTATAATACTGTTTTAAATTATCCACCTTTAACACCGTTTCCTTGCCTTGAATTGCCGTTGATTTTTCCTCCCGTAACTGTAGGTGTAAAGCGGCGGCCAAAAGAGAACGAGTGTAGGGATGTTGAGGCGCTTTAAAAACTGTTTTTACCAATCCCGATTCGACAATTTTGCCCCCCTTCATTACCGCTAATCGATCGCAATATTCTCCCACCATCGCTAAATCATGGGAAATTAACAATAATCCCATCTGTTCCTCGCTACATAAACGCTTTAATTCCCGCAGAATTTCCGCCGAAACCGTCACATCTAAACTGGTGGTGGGTTCATCGGCAATAATTAACTTAGGGTTTAATAATAAAGCTAAAGCAATGGCCACTCTTTGCCGCATTCCCCCGCTAAATTCGTGAGGATATTGGGACCAACGATTAGCGGGAATTTTCACTTTTTCTAGGACAGTACAAGCTTGACTTTTAGCTTGACGATAGGTTAAATTTCCCCGATGAGCTTGCAAAGTTTCCACACAATGATCGCCAATAGTCATCAGCGGATCCAGTCGCGTCATCGGATCTTGAAAGACTAATCCCACCGCTTCCCCGCGAAACTTTTCTAACTGTTTGCTAGATAAAGATAAAAGCGATCGCCCTTCAAAGGTAATCTCACCTTCCACGTGAGTGCGATTGGGTAATAACCTTAAAATAGCCTTACCGATGGTCGATTTTCCACAACCAGATTCACCCACTAATCCCAGAGTTTCCCCTTTGCCTATACTAAAAGACACCCCATCGATCGCCCAAGCGGGAGAACTTAATTCTGTCGGGTAGGCAATTTTTAGGTCTTTAATTTCCAACATGACGCGATCGGTAACGATAAAAGTTAGGACTTAAGTAAGTAGTTATAATTAAATCGAAGATAGATTTTGCCTCTGATCCCCCCTGCCCCCCTTGATAAGGGGGGTGCCGATAGGCGGGGGGATCCCCCTTGATAAGGGGGGTGCCGATAGGCGGGGGGATCCCCCTTGATAAGGGGGGCATCTGATAATTTTTAACGCCTACCTACTTAGGGTCAAGTATGCCACACAAACGGCGATCGAGCATTTAATTACTAATCGACAACTGACCCTAACAAAACCCGACAATACCCCTTTAAAGTCGCCACTCGCTCGCTAATTATCTGTAAACGTTTCTCCCGTCCTTGCCGCGCCGAGGCCAAAAATAACCAATCCGTCTCCAGCAATCGCCACGATCGATATAGTTCCGTCTGGAGCGCGCGCCAACGATTAGCCACCTCTGGGCTGAAATTGTCATCATTTAGTGACAATATCTCCCCTTCTAGACAGGTTTGTAAAGCTTGAAAAGATTGTAACCCCGTGGAAGCATCCCCATCCAGAAGGGCAAGACTGAAATCCTCCAGTTTTCTTAACAAAGATTTGTAAGCTTGATGGTAATTTGTCGGTAGCATCCAATACAAAGCGCGTTAGAATTTGTTACATAAGATTAACGATTTGCCGTCACGGTTGCAAGTCCTCTTCCCGATCAGAGACAAAAACTTAAAAGAATCCCGCCCTTTTCGCCGATCGATCCGATTCCAGTGTTAGAGAGTTAAGTAATCTGGCATCCCTTCGGCCTAATAATTTTCTAGTTATCCGTCTCCTCCCCCCCCCTATTATCCCCCCGATCTAACCATGAACGCCATCACTGCCATCCAACCGGAAACCCTCACCGCCCTTCCCCGGGCCACGGAACCGAAAAAAGCGTTAGTTTTACCCGATTGGCTGAAAGAATGCCTGATTACCTACGAAAACGACCCCCAGAATCCCGATATCGATTTAATCTCTAGGGCTTTTAATTTCGCCCACAAACTCCACGAGGGCCAGTATCGCAAATCCGGGGAACCCTATATCGCCCATCCCATAGCTGTGGCGGGATTACTGCGGGATCTGGGGGGTGATGGGGCAATGATCGCGGCGGGATTCCTTCACGATGTGGTGGAAGATACGGAAGTCACCCCCGAAGAAATCGAGGCTAGATTCGGTGTTGAGGTGCGTAATTTGGTGGAAGCGGTGACAAAACTCTCCAAATTCAACTTTTCTAGCAAAACTGAACGGCAAGCGGAGAATTTTCGCCGAATGTTCCTGGCGATGGCTCAAGATATCCGCGTCATCGTGGTCAAATTAGCCGATCGCCTGCACAATATGCAAACCCTCGAACACCTCACCCCGCAACAGCAGCAACGCATCGCCCTAGAAACTAGAGAAATCTTTGCTCCTCTGGCTAACCGTTTAGGGATTGGCAGATTTAAATGGGAATTAGAGGATTTATGCTTTAAATACCTCGAACCCGATGCTTATCGCACCGTGCAGTTATTGGTATCGGAAAAACGTATCGATCGAGAGGCCCGCATCGAAACCGTCACTAACACATTGCGGGAAAAATTGCAAGAAATTGGCATAAAAGTTCTTGATTTACAGGGTCGCCCCAAACATCTCTACGGCATCTATCATAAAATGCACAATCAGGGCAAAGAATTCGAGCAGATTTATGATATTGCCGCCGTCCGCATTATCGTCGAAACCAAAGAGGAATGTTATCGTTGTTTAGCCATAGTTCACGACCAATTTACTCCGATTCCTAACCGTTTTAAAGACTATATCGGTTTACCAAAAGCTAACCGTTATCAATCCCTCCATACCACCGTTGTTGGTTTAAATGCCCGTCCCCTAGAAGTGCAGATTCGCACCCTAGAAATGCACCACGTTGCTGAATACGGGATTGCAGCCCATTGGAAGTATAAAGAAACCGGTTCTAGTCACACAACTTTAACCGCTGAGGATGAAAAATTTGCTTGGCTGCGTAATCTGCTCGACTGGCAAAAAGACCTTAAAGATGGCCAAGAATACATGGATGGCCTGAAAAATAATTTCTTTGAAGAAGATATCTATGTTTTCACCCCCAAAGGTGATGTGGTGGCTCTGGCCCAAGGTGCGACACCGGTAGATTTTGCCTATCATATTCATAGCGAAGTAGGTAATCAGATGAAAGGGGCAAGAATTAATGGTAAATGGTCAGTTCTTGATGCTCCCTTGCAAAATGGTGATCTGGTGGAAATTCTCACCAGCAAGCATAGTCACCCTAGTTTAGATTGGTTAAATTTTGTCGTTACTCCTAGCGCCAGAAATCGCATCCGGCAATGGTACAAAAAATCGCGCCGAGAAGAAAATATTAGCCGGGGTCGTGATTTATTAGAGAAAGAATTGGGTAAAACTGGCTTCGATGCCCTGCTGAAATCGGAACGAATGCAATCGGTGGCTAAACAGTGCAATTATGTGGCAGTAGATGATTTATTGGCGGCCTTAGGTTACGGCGAAGTTACCCTAAAAAATGTGGTTAATCGTCTGCAAGAAACAGTTAAAAATCAACAGGAAATTTTAACGGTCAAAAATCCGCCCGATGTCCTGACTGATTCCCAATTGATTCTACCACCTTCTCCCGTTCAAAGGGCTTTACCCGTTAGTAAATCACCGATCGCCGGTGTGGAGGGATTAGTCTATCGTTTGGCCGGTTGTTGTTGTCCTTTACCAGGAGAAAATATTACTGGTATAGTTGCCCATGCGGGGGAAGGTATTGTTATTCACCGTCAGGGCTGCTCGAATGTGGAAAAAGCCGAAGCTGAACGCTTAATTCCTGTTAGTTGGAACCCCCTAGATGACCAGGGACGTTATCCAACTTATCCAGTAAATATTCAGATTGAAGTGATTGATCGCGTCGGGGTTTTAAAAGATATTCTCTCTCGTTTAAGTGACCAAAATATTAACGTTCGCAATGCCGGAGTTAAGACTAATTTCGGTAAACCCGCTTTAATTTCCCTGAAAATTGAAGTAAAAGACCTGCAACAATTTGAACGCTGTGTTACTCAAATTAAGCTGATGAGCGATATTTTAAACGTTCGTCGCATCAGTCAGGTAAAAAGCGATCGAGAGTAAGTTAAACCTAAAATTTCTGCTAATATCCCCCAAACTTCAGAGTGCCTTAGCTGTTGAAGTGCGATGCTGACACTGACTAAAACCACGATGGCAATATCGGCACTTTTTGTCACCGAACAACGTAGGATCGATAATTAATCTGAGTGCGAAAATCCCTATGTTATTATCCCTACTCTCAGTTATCAGTTTTCTGATTAGTTTTCTGGTGGTTGCCCTGATTAAACAACGTTTTAGCCAACAATTGTTAGATATTCCCAATGAGCGTAGCAGCCATAGTCAACCCACACCTAGGGGGGGTGGACTCGGTTTTGTCGTCGCTTTTGCTCTGACTGGCTGCCTCAGTTATTTTCTCCTTCCTCCTTCCCTACCTCTCATTCCCCTGTGGTTGTCCCTGACTCCTTTAATTATTATCGGCCTTCTCGATGATCGTCGCGGTATTCCCTCTAGTATTCGCTATTTAGTGCAGTTATCCTCCGCTAGTGTTGCGGTCACTTTTTTCGGTGCTTTTCCCCAATCTTGGCTATTAGATTTAGGTTTTGTCGGCAAAATTTTGGCTGTTATTCTCACAATTATCGGCCTGACCGCGATGATTAATTTTTATAATTTTATGGATGGTCTCGATGGCTTGGTGGCTGGCTGTACGGCGGTACAATTAGGATTTCTCGCTCTCTATTTTCAGCAACCAATTTTATGGCTTTTAGTGGCAGCTTTAGGCGGTTTTCTCCTCTGGAATTGGTCGCCAGCGAAAATTTTTATGGGTGATGTGGGTAGCACCAGTTTAGGGGCAATTGTCGCTATGGTTTTACTTAATAACCAGGGCAATCAAAGTCAGGCTTGGTCAGCTTTAACTATCACTTTACCTCTGATTGGTGATGCTATTTATACCCTTATTTGTCGATTATTAAAAAGGGAAAATATCTTCCAAGCTCACCGCAGTCACCTTTATCAAAGATTACAAAAATCTGGCTTGTCTCATTCACAAGTAGCGATTATTTATATGGGGGTAACTCTCCTGATTGCTATTAGTGTTAACTACTTAGGAAACCTAGTAGCATGGCTGAGTTTACCTCTGATTCTAGGATTAATTTTTTTCGGAGAAATTTATCTGAATAGGAAAGTTAGCGAGCATAATTTAGCAGTGACAAGAAAAGAATAATTTTTTATTGCTATGGACTTAGGGGTTAGTCAAACCCAGAGAATGTTAGACTAAATCCTATTTAAAAATTATAGGATCGGGGGGTAAGGAGCAGCAGGAATCACTCAAATAGTTATTGGCTAAAGTCTTTTATTTTACTCAAAAACCGATGGTTTTAATCTGGCAAAAACTGAGCTATTTATCTATTATCCCTCCTAACCAAGAGAAAAGAAAAAATTAATATTTATCGGCCAGGGTTAGCTGATATGATCAAGGAGATGACTATCATTCCAAAGTCAATGAGCGCAAGAACATTATTCGATAAAGTCTGGGACGCACACACGGTTAAGATTCTTCCCAGTGGACAGACACAATTATTCATCGGACTGCATCTAGTCCATGAAGTCACCAGTCCCCAAGCTTTTTCGATGCTGAGAGAAAGGGGTTTAAAAGTATTATTTCCAGGACGGACTATTGCCACCGTCGATCACATCGTCCCCACCGAAAATCAGGCGCGTCCTTTCCTTGACGATTTGGCCGAGGAAATGATCCGGGCGATCGAAACTAATGTTCAAACCAATCATATTCCTTTCTATGGCATCGGTTCCGGCAATCAGGGCATAGTTCATGTGATCGCTCCCGAACGGGGTCTAACCCAACCGGGGATGACGATCGCCTGCGGTGATTCCCACACCTCCACCCACGGCGCTTTTGGGGCGATCGCTTTTGGCATCGGCACTTCCCAAGTACGCGATGTTCTTGCTACCCAAACCCTATCCCTATCGAAATTAAAAGTGCGTCGAGTGGAGGTAAACGGCGATTTAAACCCCGGTGTCTATGCTAAAGATGTAATTCTCCATATTATCCGTCAATTAGGCGTTAAAGGCGGTGTTGGTTATGCCTACGAGTACGCTGGTAGTACAATTGAACGGATGTCCATGGAAGAAAGGATGACGATTTGTAACATGGCGATCGAAGGTGGGGCCCGATGTGGTTATATCAACCCTGATCAAATCACCTACGATTACCTCAAAGGTCGTGATTTTGCGCCCAAAGACTGGGAAAGTGCGGTTAATTGGTGGGAAAGCATTAAAAGCGATGCCGATGCGGTTTATGACGATGTGGTGGTCTTCGATGCCGGCGAAATCGAACCCACAGTTACTTGGGGGATTACTCCGGGCCAAGGAATCGGGGTTAACGAAGTCATTCCCACTCCCGAAAGTTTACCGGCAAGTGAAAGAGCGATCGCAGAGGAAGCCTATCAATACATGAAACTCACCCCCGGCACCCCGATTAAAGGCACAAAAATCGATGTCTGCTTCGTCGGTAGCTGTACTAACGGCCGGATCAGTGATCTGCGCGAAGCGGCCAAATTTGCCCAAGGTCATCGTGTTGCCCCCCATGTGAAAGCTTTTATCGTCCCCGGTTCCGAAAGAGTCAAAAAACAAGCGGAAGCAGAAGGATTAGACCAAATTTTCCTAGCATCGGGCTTTGAATGGCGCGAGGCGGGCTGTTCCATGTGTTTAGCCATGAATCCCGATAAATTGCAGGGAGATCAGATCAGCGCCTCCTCCTCCAATCGTAACTTTAAAGGTCGTCAAGGTTCCGCTTCCGGTCGTACTTTGTTGATGAGTCCGGCGATGGTGGTAGCGGCAGCAATTAAAGGGGAAGTCACCGATCCCAGGGAGTTGTTAAATTAAATAGGGTTTGCTGAAAAAGTTTGTTACTGGGGTCAGGAGTCAGGAGTCAGTATTCAGGAGTCAGTATTCAGGAGTCAGATGTGAGTTTTCAGTTCACTGATTACTGTTTACTGATCACTGAAAAAAGCTTCTCCCCACACCCTACACCCCACACCCCACACCCCACACCCCACACCCCACACCCCACACCCCACACCCCACACCCCACACCCCACACCCCACACCCCACA
>NZ_JAPZQM010000063.1:0-1218 GCF_027530565.1 Microcystis sp. LE19-10.1B
TTATAGAGAAAGACATTTGGCGATTTTTGTCAATTGTTTGCGATCTGAAGCGAACTAATCAATTAAATCTCTTGCCAGATAAGGATTGAGTCGATTTATGCCCCCCTATCGAACCATACCAAGTCCCGAAGAGCCCAAAATCTTGAAAATTGCAAAGAATTTTATAGTCTGGTCAAAAAATCAGATTATGACTTTACAGAGCAGGAATTTGAAGCCTTTACTTGTCAACTTTTAGAAGCAGAATGCTTAAAAAATCAAGTGCAAGATTTAAACGAGCGGGAACTGGCTTCGATTCTAGGAGGGTTTTTAGTGAGAGCATCTATAAAACCCAAATATGGCTCCGTGTCTTTGTTCTAATTTATTTTTGTACTTTTTGCAAAATAGGAGTTTTGTCATGTCTTGTGAACTAGGGAAATGTGAAAGTTCTAATCTGGCCAATAATTACCAAGATTGTTCTTTGATTTTAAGGGAAATCGCCGATGACGAGGAACTCAAAGACCTAACCGAAGAAGACTTAAAAGCGATCATCAGGGGAGGTCTACACCTAATATATGGCTCCGTGTCTTGGCCGAATACAGTTGAGTGGTAATCGATTCCTTCAAAAATTATTAGAGGAGATAATATTTGTTTAAATTCTCCTCTGATACCTCGGCTCTTCTGAGTATAGGGTGATAAAACCTGCTTATCCTTTTTGCCACAAGGCTCTCAGGGCTCGCCATGTCGCCAAATTCTATCTGGTTATATACTTTATAACCCCAAAGTCGGGAGAGCCGATACCTCAAGGTTTCAAAATATTAACGCTATTACAGGAGAATCTTAATGGCTAAAATTTCCATTGCTAATCTAAACGCTAACGAGTCTAAATTTTCCCTCGTACCTCTTGGGGAAACGGAACTAATTAAAACAGCAGTTGAACGAGCGCTCGATACTCGCCGTATAGGTGGCGGCATAAATATTAAAATCGGATACTTTTTAATTAAGCTGTAATAGGAGAAGACCAATGGCTAGAATTTCTATCGTTAATCTACAGTCTGATGACCGTGAGTCTTCGCTTATTCATCTCGAAGAATCGAGGATAAGGGCTCTTCGGGAATTGTTATGCAAATAATTAACTTAAAATAAAATTCGATGAGAGCAACTACGCTCAAAAGTAGCTGAAATTCATACAGGAAAGGACTTAAGGCACAAATAGGTTAATACCAAAAGATAGACAATTGA
>NZ_JAPZQM010000338.1:0-9561 GCF_027530565.1 Microcystis sp. LE19-10.1B
ATTTAACTGTAACCCTAAGTAAGTAGCTGGTTATAATTATAGCGGTTCTCGCATCTGTGCGGCACACTTAAACCTTTGCTGATTAAGCTGTTCAGGATCGGGAATGTACCTCTTGTGAATCAGAAACGCTATAAATTAAAAATGGATTTTAGGTTCGATCCCCCCTGCCCCCCTTGATAAGGGGGGTGCCGATAGGCGGGGGGATCCCCCCTGCCCCCCTTGATAAGGGGGGTGTCTGACAACTTTTAACGCCTACCTACTTAAGTGGTTTCAATTAAATTGAAGATAGATTTTGTCTTTAGATCCCCCCTTAATCCCCCCTTAATAAGGGGGGTGCCGATCCCCCCTTAATCCCCCTTAATAAGGGGCGGATCTGAACAATTTTTAACCCCCACCTACTTAGAGACAAAACTTAAATATCCACGGAGAAAACCGATGATTACCACCACTGACAATAACTCCAATCAACCTCTGGCTAGTTTGCGGGAAATACAAGAACTTTCCATCGCAATTACAGCCAAAAGCCTCAATCCCGCCATGCTAACGGTTGATTTCCTCAAATATTCGGGAATAGTTCCCCCCGACTGGGAATTAAATGGCCAGCCGGTACTCAATCCTAATTACGCTCAAGTTAATTTTCAAAATGGTATCAGCATCGTCGCCCAACCCCGGACAATTACCTTTGTGGAGATAATTAACTCTCCCGATAGCCTGAAACTGAAACTGCCAGAAATTGTTGGTTTATATCTAGATAAACTCCCTTTAGCCGAATATCAAGCCCTGAGTATCGCCCCGAAAAGCATTGTTCCTCTCCCTAGTAGCCCCGATGCCGCTAAAAAATATATCACCGAAACTCTTCTCGCCCCCGGTCCTTGGCACAATTTCGGTATAGCCCCCCTACAAGCCAGCATCAATCTACTTTATCAGCTAGAAACCTCTCAGCTATCCGTGGCGATTAACGAGGCAAAATTACAATTACCCGATGGCAAAATTTTAGGGGCGCTATTATTTGCCGGTAACTTTAACTATAATCTGGCCGAGGGCAGCGATCGATTAAATCTGCTCAAACAATATCTGGGACAATGGCAAAAAGATCTAGAGATTTTCCGAGAATTAGTCACTCAACGCTTTCTGGAAAGACAACTCCCAGTTTTCGCCTCTAATATCAATCTGCCCCTAGGACCCCAAGGTGGACTGTAATCAGTCATCAGTCATCAGTCATCAGTCAGAAAAATCATTAAACCTCTTGCATAATTAATTTTTCATGGTTCAAAAACAGCAAAAATAAGGATTAAATGGCATAAAATTTGTAAATAGACCATTTAATTGATTGTTATTCATTCTTAATTCTCCTGACTACTGACTACTGGCTACTGACTCCTAACCCTAACAACGATTTTGATTTCTGCAAGAGGTCTATTACTGCCGATAACCTAAAACACATCCACCCCCGCAAACCCTTGTATTTTGGCATTAGCGGCTTCCCCACAGCTGCGCGGGGTGGGGAATAATTTCCCCGGGTTAGCCAAACCTTTGGGATTAAAGCAATCCCGCACATAGCCCATAGTTTCTAAGTCAATCTCGTTGAACATAGCGGGCATATAACAATTTTTATCGATGCCGATACCATGTTCCCCCGATAAACTGCCCCCAACCCGCACACAAAGTTTGAGAATTTCACCGCCTAACTCTTCCACTTCTTCCCAGGCACCCTCCACCTTATTATCGTAGAGAATTAACGGGTGTAAATTGCCATCCCCGGCGTGGAAAACATTGGCGATTTTATAACCGTATTTTTCACTTAAAGCCTTAATTTCCTGAAGAACATACACCAATTGAGTGCGGGGAATCACCCCATCTTGCACAAAATAATTAGGGCTAATTTTCCCCGCCGCCGCAAAGGCCGCTTTTCTGCCCTTCCAGAGTTTAAAGCGGGTTTCGGCATCATTAGCCGTGGTGATATTTCTCGCCCCATTTTGACGGCAAATCTCGGCAACCCGATGTTTATTCCTGGCTACTTCTACCCCTAAACCATCCAATTCCACTAATAAAACTGACTCGGCATCCCGGGGATAACAGCCGGTAGCCACCACGTCTTCCACGGCGTTGATACTGAGATTATCCATAATCTCCATCCCCGCCGGAATCATTCCCGATTTAATAATATCCGCCACCGCTTGGCCCGCCGCCTCGATACTGGTAAAATCGGCCAGTAAAACACAGATAGATTCCGGAGTTTTCAGGATTCTTAGGGTGATTTCCGTGGCAATGCCTAAAGTTCCCTCGGAACCCACAAATAAACCGGTTAAATCATAGCCCGGTTGTTCCGGTACCGCACCCCCCACATCGATAATTGAACCATCGGGAAGGACGATTTTTAAGCCCATAACGTGATTGGTAGTGACACCGTATTTTAAACAGTGAACCCCGCCGGAATTTTCCGCCACATTACCACCGATCGAGCAGATAATTTGACTAGAGGGATCCGGTGCATAATAAAATCCCGCCCCGCTTACTGCTTGCGTCACCCAATTATTAATCACCCCGGGCTGCACCACCACCCTTTGATTATCTAAATCAACCCTGAGAATCTGATTCATCCGTGCCGTAACGATGAGAATCCCCTCTTCTAAGGGTAACGCCCCTCCCGATAAGCCCGTTCCTGCACCCCTCGCTACCCAGGCAATCTCGTTATCGTGACAGAGTTTCACCACCGCCGCAATTTCTGCTGTGCTGCGAGGCAGTACCACAAGAGCGGGTCTTTGTCTGTATCCTGTGATACCATCGCACTCATAGGTTAATAATTCATCTTTGCGACGGATGACTCCATCTTTACCAAGGATCGTTTCTAGCTGTTTAATCAGATTGGGGGAGATTTTCGGGGGATTTTTGAGTAACATAGGTTTCAGAGCGGCGGAGTCGCCATAAAATCGCTCTATAGGTTAAAATTTCGCAAAAAAGTCAGAAATGAAGCTTTAAAAACTGCTCTCTCCTATTTTACCACTATAACTCCCTCCTCTGTAGATAGAAACCTGCAAGGGTCTGGATTATAGAGAAAATTGCCGATAAATTTCCCAGTGCTTACCGTTATGAATTAGGAGGGTAATTTCATCGATCATCACCTCAAAAAATAGCTCTTGATTAGCATATTTTGACCAAGCTTTCCAGAAATTATCTTTAGTTAAATCTCGGAAGCCAACGGTTAAATGGGGCGAAAAAGCTCGGCTTTTTGAGACATTATCAATGATATTCAGGGAAGATTCTAGCTGCTGTAAAAGCCGTTTTTGCAGGGTTAATAATTCTGGCGTTTTCTGGACATTAATATAAATGACTCGCGGTTTAAAGGCGGCAAAATTCTGGAGAATTAGGGGAATAGGAGCGTGCAAGCGGGCAAATTCCTCTAAACATCTTTCTAAATCCGGTAATTGTTCTAAATTCCACCGGAAAGGGGGTTGGAGAGTGACGTGGGGAGGCGATTTCAGGGCAGCGCGACTATTGTAAATTTCTGCAAACTCTAACTTGATTTTTGTGGCAATTTCCTGTACTTCTGGCGGCGGCAAAAGCGCGATAAAAAATAGAGATCCCTGGGGTTGATTCATGGAAACAAGCAAAGCTACAGAAATGAAGCTGTCACCTCGATTCTAGCAGTCTTCCACAACTCTAAGCTAATTGTATAGCTCTGTTACATGGCACCCTCGACGGCCAAGATTAATCGGTATAATTATATGATTGTTGATCCGTCCTAGCCTACTGAGAATTTATGCCCTGGTTTGTCAAGATAGAAAAAGGCATTGTTGATAAAACTACCTTCGATCGCTATGTCAGCGCCCATAAGGACTATGTGCGTGATTTAATTAGCCAAGGACGAGCAGCAAAAAGTGGTTATTGGGCAGAAAGGGGCGGCGGAATGTTATTATTTAAGGCCGATTCTCTTGAGGAGGCTCAGGCAATTATAGTTCGCGATCCTTTAATCGAGAATGGTTGTGTGGAATACGAACTCCATGAATGGCGAATTGTCGTCGAGTAATCTAGCTTTTCAGTGAACAGTGAACAGTAATCAGTAATCAGTGAAAAGACAGCAATGTTAAGCTGTTGATTATCTAAATATTACTCCTTAATACTGCCTAGTAGTGGGGAGATGGGGGTGGAGACTGGAGTCAGGAGACCACTTCGTGCGCGTTGCGGGGGGAGAGGGAAGATGGGGCGCTTTTTTGCTGTGAACTGAAAACTCACATCTGATCACTGATCACTGATAAGCTATACTGGGGGAACTGTGGTGACAGCAGGGTTGCTGCTGCCGAATCGGCTCTCCTACTAGGTTCTGTGTGATAAGTTTAACTTACTATATGATCGATCAATCTTTGTGTCCTTTGTGTCTTTGTGGTTCGTTCCACCCCCCCGCTGGGAGGAATGTATCTTAGAATACATTTTAACCACCAAACCCAAGAGAGCTCCGAATCATTAAATAAATTGTCCCCAGTAAATTTGAGGAATTAACTTTGTCTAAACAAGATCTCATCGAAATGGAAGGAACCGTCACCGAATCTTTGCCCAACGCCATGTTTAGGGTGGATTTAGATAACGGTTTCAACGTCTTAGCCCATATATCTGGCAAAATCCGACGTAATTATATCAAAATCCTCCCCGGCGATCGAGTCAAAGTGGAACTGACCCCCTACGACCTAACCAAAGGAAGAATTACCTATCGCCTGAAAAATCAGAAAAAATAGCGATAAAGAGGGGCAGAGAAGCCAAAAAGCCTAATAAGCAGCCAAATTTATTTTAAAAAAATAGGTGACACGGGTAAAACAAATCTGATATAATAATAAGCTTGCAGTGTTGCCAGAATACTTAGGCATGAAAGTTAGAGCGTCTGTCAAAAAAATGTGCGAAAAGTGCCGCGTCATCCGTCGGCGCGGTCGAGTCATGGTAATTTGTTCTAACCCCAAACACAAGCAGAGACAAGGTTAAACCACCAAAGTCACTGTCTTGGGGCAGAGAATCGTTACCGTTAATTGTAGTCGTTTTTGGAAAAAAAATCGTTCATAGGGAGAAAGAAAAAGCGTGGCAAGGATAGCTGGTGTAGACCTACCTCGCGATAAGCGTGTGGAAATCGCCCTGACCTACCTCTACGGAGTGGGTCTATCGCGTTCCCAAGAAGTCTTATCCGCGACGGGTGTTAACCCTGACACTCGGGTCAAGGATCTCAGCGATGAAGACGTGGCGGCGCTACGGACTTATATCGAGACAAATTATCAAATCGAGGGGGATTTGAGACGCTGGGAGGCGATGAACATCAAACGCCTCGCCGATATCGGCACCTATCGAGGTCGTCGGCATCGGCTAGGATTACCCGTGCGCGGGCAACGGACGCGAACCAATGCGCGGACCCGTCGCGGTCGTCGGGTGACAGTGGCAGGGAAGAAAAAAGCCCCCTCCAAGAAATAATTTTTTATTCATTGCGATATCCCCCAATCAAGAAAAACTATGGCGCGACCAACCAAAAAAACCGGACCGAAAAAACAGAAGAAAAATATTCCTACCGGAGTCGCTCACATTCAATCGACCTTCAACAATACCATTGTCA
This sequence comes from Microcystis sp. LE19-10.1B, assembly GCF_027530565.1. Taxonomy (NCBI): domain Bacteria; kingdom Bacillati; phylum Cyanobacteriota; class Cyanophyceae; order Chroococcales; family Microcystaceae; genus Microcystis; species Microcystis sp. LE19-10.1B. Next base: position 5,588 of record NZ_JAPZQM010000338.1, read on the forward strand.
CGATCGCCGATACCAAAGGCGATGTGATCTCTTGGGCATCGGCGGGATCGAGTGGTTTTAAAGGAGCCAAAAAAGGAACCCCCTTCGCCGCCCAAACCGCCGCCGATAACGCTGCCCGCCGAGCGATCGAACAGGGAATGCGTCAACTAGAAGTGATGGTTAGTGGCCCCGGGGCAGGACGGGAAACCGCAATCCGGGCCCTGCAAGGAGCAGGATTAGAAATCACCCTGATCCGGGACGTGACTCCCATCCCCCACAATGGTTGTCGTCCTCCCAAACGCCGGAGAGTGTAAACAGTGAACAGCTTTTTCAGGTGACAGGGATCTTGAGGCCGACAGCCGTTAGCTTTGAGCGCATCAGCAGCAGAATCCGGTCGTCAAAGACCATCTGCTCAAAAAGCTAAACGCCGAACGCTAAACGCTGAAAGCCAAAGAAAACTGATAACTGATAACTGATAACTGAAAACTGAACAAGGGAGGTCAATCGGTGGCGCAATTTCAAATCGAGTGTGTAGAAGCAAAAACTTACAAGAATCAGAGTCAGTACAGTAAATTCGTACTAGAACCTCTAGAAAGAGGCCAGGGTACAACCGTAGGTAATGCCCTGAGACGGATTCTCATTTCCAATCTGGAAGGAGCGGCCGTGACGGCCCTGCGGATCGCGGGAGTCAATCACGAATTTGCCACCGTCGAGGGGGTACGCGAGGACGTGATGGAACTCATGCTCAACATGAAAGAAATCATCCTCAAAAGCTACACCAATCAAACCCAGATCGGGCGTTTAGTGGCAACTGGACCAGCGACAGTAGTGGCGGCACAATTCGATTTACCCTCAGAAATCGAGATAGTTGATCGCAATCAGTACGTCGCTACCCTGGCCGAAGGGGCCAAGCTAGAGATGGAATTTCGCGTGGAAAAAGGCAAAGGCTACCGGGCGATCGATCGCAGTAAAGAAGAAGCCACTTCGCTGGACTTTCTGCAAATCGACTCGATTTTTATGCCCGTAACCAAAGTCAACTACAGCGTCGAAGATATCCGTTCCGAAAGCGGTCAAGCTAGAGATCGTCTGCTCTTAGAAATTTGGACAAACGGGAGCATTAACCCCAAAGAAGCCCTTTCCCAAGCGGCCGATATGCTGGTCAATCTCTTTAACCCGCTCAAGGATCTCAACGCCCTCGAATCCTCCGGTAACTTTGACGACCAAGAGATCAACCAAGAAAACCAAATTCCGATCGAGGAACTACAATTATCCGTGCGCGCCTACAATTGCCTGAAGCGAGCGCAGATCAACACCGTAGCCGACCTCCTCGATTACAGCCAAGAAGATCTCTTAGAAATCAAAAACTTTGGGCAGAAATCGGCTGAAGAAGTCATTGAAGCCCTACAAAAACGGTTAGGCATCACCCTACCCCAAGAAAAAAGCAAGTAAACCCAATTCCAGGAAAATACCATGAGACATCGGTGTAAAGTGCCTCAATTGGGTCTACCAGCTGACCAAAGAAAGGCACTGCTGCGCAGCTTGGCCACCCAGCTAATTCTACATGGTCAGATCACCACCACCCTAGCGAAAGCGAAAGCGGTGCGAGCAGAGGTAGACCACATTATCACCCTAGCTAAAGACGGTTCCCTGAGCGCCCGTCGCCAAGCCATGGGCTACATCTACGACAAACAACTGGTTCACGCCCTCTTTGAAGGCGCCCAGGCCCGTTATGGCAACCGTAACGGCGGTTATACCAGGGTCGTGCGTACCCTGCGCCGTCGCGGGGATAATGCCCCCATGGCGATTATCGAACTGATGTAACGATGACAGCTTGCCCCCAGTCGCGGATCGCCCTAGTTATCCAGTATGTGGGAACTAATTTCCACGGCTGGCAACGGCAACCCCATCACAGGAGCGTGCAGGAGGAAATCGAGAAGGCTCTGGCCGATATTCTCGGTCATGCTGTCACTCTGCACGGGGCCGGACGTACCGATAGCGGTGTTCACGCCGCCGCCCAAGTTGCCCATTTCCAGCAGCAGAGTCCGATCCCACCTTCCCATTGGGTCAAGATTCTCAATGCTCGGCTAGATGACGATATCGTCATTCGGGCCTCGGCCCAGGTTCCCGATCGCTGGCACGCCCGTTTCTCGGCCCTCTGGCGACGTTATCGTTACACCCTCTATACCGACCCCATCCCCAATCTCTTTGTTAGCCCCTTTAGTTGGCACTACTACCATCGTCCCCTCGATGCCGATTTGATGGCCAGGGCTTTACGGCCTTTATTGGGCAAGCACCATCTGGCCGCCTTTCACCGTGCCAACTCTAGTCGTGACCATTCCTGGGTAGAAGTACAAGGGGTGGAATGCTACCGTCAAGGGCCGTTTGTACAGATGGAAATTCAAGCCAATGGCTTTTTGTACGGGATGGTGCGCCTATTGGTGGGAATGTTGGTGGAGGTGGGAACTGGTGAGCGATCGCTAGAAAACTTTACCGACATCTGGGTCAATCAGCGCCGAGAATTGGTCAAATACGCCGCACCAGCTAAAGGACTATGTTTACTGCGGGTGGGTTACGCCGATTTTCCCTTTGCCGATAGCGTCTGGTGCGAGACTCAGCCTCTTTATTATTTCCGAGCAGAGGGGATAGGGGAATAGGGAGATAGGGAAATAGGGAAATAGGGGAATTCCAACTAAAACCCTAAAACTCTAACCCCCCAACACCCAGGTGGGCAATAAAAAAAATTAATTTTTGTAAACCAAGGCAAACTCACCATGAACAAAACACCTCTACCAAATTTAGAGACTCTAGAGCAGAAATGGTACGTCATCGATGCGGCCGATCAGCGTCTAGGTCGTCTGGCCACCGAGATCGCTATGATTCTACGGGGCAAAAATAAAGCCACCTTCACCCCCCATCTGGATACGGGGGATTTTGTCATTGTTATTAACGCTGAAAAAGTGACGGTGACGGGCAAAAAACGCCAACAGAAAGTTTATCGCCGCGACTCCGGCAGACCGGGTGGTATGAAGGTAGAAACCTTCGATAAACTGCAAAAACGCATTCCTGAACGGATTATCGAACACGCTGTTAAGGGAATGCTCCCGAAAAATAGCTTAGGTCGGAAATTGTTCACGAAACTGAAAGTTTATGCCGGTGCGGAACATCCCCATCAGGCACAACAACCGGAAGTTTTAGCGATTAATACGATTCCCGCAGGAGGAAATTAAGTCAATGCAAGCCACGGACAGTAAAAATAAGGTAGTTTATTGGGGAACGGGACGACGCAAATCGGCGGTCGCTGCCGTGCGTCTGGTGCCGGGGACGGGGGCAATTACCGTTAACGGTCGCGATGGGGAAACCCATTTTAACCGCATTCCCACCTATATCCAGACGATTAAAGCTCCTCTGGAGACTTTGGGACTGGAAAACGAGTATGATATCATCGTTAAGGCCGAGGGCGGTGGTTTGACCGGCCAAGCGGACGCGGTGAAATTGGGTGTCGCTAGAGCTTTATGTCAATTGGCCCCGGAAAATCGTCCTCCCCTCAAGAGTGAAGGTTATCTGACTCGGGATCCCCGGGCGAAGGAACGGAAAAAATACGGTCTTCACAAAGCGCGCAAAGCGCCTCAATACTCGAAACGTTAGGTTAATAGAGAGGTTTATTATGCCGAAAAAAATTCATCCTACTTGGTATCCGGAAGCCAAGGTGATCTGTAATGGTGAACTGGTGATGACGGTGGGTTCGACAAAACCAGAAATTCATGTGGAGGTTTGGTCGGGTAATCATCCTTTTTATACGGGAACCCAGAAGATGATCGATACGGAGGGCCGGGTCGATCGCTTCTTGCGTAAGTACAAAATGGGCGATAAGTCAAGCAAAAAGGCCGATCAGAAATAATTCTTTACTTTTGCCTTTTTGACCCGGTGGGGAGATTTTCCCACCGGGTTTTTTGCTATTTTTAGGCTGGTAGGGTCATACTAAATCCTGTTTAAAA
>NZ_JAPZQM010000506.1:0-3901 GCF_027530565.1 Microcystis sp. LE19-10.1B
AAAACGCTATTAAGCTTTTTTTGTGAATAATTGTGGGAGGGTGGACAGGGTTCACCCTTTTTTGTCGGCAATTGCGATCGCTGCTCCTCTCAAAACCAATAGAAATCTAAATGTCTGAGTCTCTCCAAAAGGTAACAAGTAAACTATAAAGGATATCGTCATCAGGTCTGATCGGCGATCGACTCCCGAATATATGGACAACAAAAACCCATGGAGACAACCTATACCCTAGCTGATGGGCCTGAAGCACTTCAATGCCCCACTTTAATTGAAGATGATCGCACGGGCATGAGTCCCGAAACCCTAAAACGGGCTTTTCTGGACAATCTATTTTATTTGCAAGGGGTTAACCGCACCGATGCCAGTCCCTACAATTACTATGTCGCCCTTGCCTACACCGTTCGCGATCGCCTGCTGCGTCGTTTTCTGAAATCCACCGACACCTACAAACAAGAAAAAGTTAAACTCGTCTGCTATTTCTCCGCCGAATTCCTCATGGGGCGGTATTTAGGCAATAATCTCGCTAATTTGGGTATTTATGACCGAATCAAAGAGATGATCGAGGAATTAGGTCTTGATTTTGAGGAAATTATCGAACAGGAACCGGATCCCGGCCTGGGAAACGGCGGTTTAGGTCGTTTAGCGGCTTGTTTCCTCGATTCCCTCGCTTCCCTAGAAATTCCCGCCATCGGTTACGGGATCCGCTACGAATTTGGCATTTTCCATCAAATCATCCAAAACGGTTGGCAGGTGGAAATCCCCGATAACTGGCTACGCTTCGGCAATCCTTGGGAATTACCCCGTCCCGATGAAAGTGTGGAAGTAAAACTGGGTGGCCGGACGGAAATCTATCACGACGATAAGGGACAGGAACGGGTACAATGGCTGCCGGAACGTCGGGTTTTAGCCATTCCCCACGATACCCCCGTCCCGGGTTACAAAACCAACACGGTTAACGCTTTGCGTCTCTGGAAAGCAGAAGCGAGTGAATCGTTTAATTTTGAGGCTTTTAACGCCGGGTTATACGATCAATCCGTGGCCGAAAAAATGGACGCGGAAACCATTTCTAAAGTCCTTTATCCCAACGATAACACCCCCGCCGGTCGCGAATTACGTCTCGCCCAACAATACTTTTTTGTGGCCGCTTCCCTGCAAGATTTAATTCGCATTCACCTAAAAAGCCACAAAAATCTGCAAAACTTCCACGAAACCGCCGCTATTCAACTGAACGATACTCACCCCGCCATTGCGATCGCTGAGTTAATGCGTTTGTTAGTGGATGAAAACGGCTTAGAATGGTCAAAAGCTTGGGCAATTACCCAAAAAACCTTCGCTTATACCAATCATACCCTATTGCCGGAAGCCCTGGAACGTTGGTCGGCGGATTTACTTGGTAAACTGCTGCCCCGACATCTAGAAATTATCTATCTGATCAATCACTTTTTCCTTGAGGATGTGCGGACTTGGTTTCCCGATAACGAGGAATTATTGGGCAAATTGTCGATAGTTGAAGAAGCTGGTTGGGGTAATAAACAAATTCGCATGGCTAATTTAGCCTGTGTGGGTAGTCACTCGATTAACGGAGTCGCCGCTTTACACACAGAGTTACTGCAAAAGGACACCCTGAAAGAGTTTGCCATGCTCTGGCCGGAAAAATTCTACAATAAAACCAATGGTGTCACCCCGCGCCGGTGGATTTTATTGAGCAATCCCCAATTATCGGCACTATTTACTGAAAAAATCGGCGATGATTGGTTAAAAGACCTGAAGGAATTGCGAAAACTGGAACAATACCTTGATGATCCCGAATTCCGTCAGCGTTGGTATGAAATTAAACAGGCGAATAAGGCCGATTTAGCGGCTTATATGCTGAAAACCCGCAATATCGAGGTGGATGTTAATTCGATTTTCGATGTGCAGGTAAAACGGATTCACGAATACAAACGCCAACATCTGGCAGTTCTGCACATTATCGCCCTTTACAATCGCATTAAACAGAACCCTCAGATCGATATCGTGCCGCGCACTTTTATCTTTGGTGGTAAGGCAGCCCCCGGTTACTTTATGGCTAAGTTAATTATTAAGTTAACTAATGCTGTAGCTGAAATTGTTAATAAGGATCCTGATGTCAGAGGTCGTTTAAAATTGGTTTTCCTGCCTAACTTTAACGTTTCTTTGGGTCAACGCATCTATCCGGCGGCGGATCTGTCCGAACAGATTTCCACGGCGGGTAAGGAAGCTTCCGGAACCGGTAACATGAAGTTTGCCATGAATGGCTCCCTCACCATTGGGACTCTGGACGGTGCTAATATCGAAATTCGCGAGGAAGCAGGGGCAGAAAATTTCTTCCTTTTTGGCTTGACAGCAGGAGAAGTTTATGCTAAGAAAGCACACGGTTATGAACCGATGAGCTATTACAAAAATAATCGCGAATTGAAGGGAGTGATCGATCGAATTAAGAGTGGTTATTTTAGCCATGGTGACCAGGAATTATTCAGGCCGATCGTCGATTCTCTCCTCTACGATGACCAGTATATGCTTTTAGCTGATTATCAATCCTACGCTGATTGTCAGGAACAGGTAAGTGAAGCTTATCGCGATCGGGACAAGTGGACGCGGATGTCGATTCTCAACTCGGTTCGTATGGCCAAATTCTCTAGCGATCGCACAATCTGGGAATATTGTCAAGAGATTTGGAAAGTTAATCCGGTCAAGATTAGTTTAGAGGATTAAAAAACTCGGTCAAGTTCGGGTTTAGTCCTTGACTAGCCCGAATTCTGGAACCGTAGCCCCAAAAATGCTTTGTGAAAACGTCTAAACTATGATTTTTATGATTGTTTGATGGACTAGGATTTTAAGTTTTATACACTTCAATTATTTCTAGTTATAGTTAGGTTTTCTTTTCGGCTTGTGAACTCTTTTAAACTGTAAACTGATATTTCCAAAATTAAGCAATAATCCAATATCTAACCCATAAGCTTCGAGATAATTGATAGCTTGTGCTAAGTGAACGTCTTCAAGTTGAATAACGGCTTTTAATTCTACCATCACTTTACCTTCAACAAAAAAGTCAACTCGTCTTGTACCTATTTGATCATCTTTATAAAAGATCGGCATTTCGTGTTCTCTCGAAAAAGATAATCCCTGTAGGTTCATTTCTTTTGCCAAAGCACGTTGATAAATTACTTCTTGAAAACCATTTCCTAAGATACGGTGAACTTCCATTGCACAACCAATAATTTTACCTGTTAGTTCACTTTCAGGGTATTGGGGATTAATAAAAGTCATGGCTAGGATTTAGATGATGAAGTGAGGATTTTGATTAGATTGTCTCTGATAATTCAATGTCTAAACTATGATTAGACTCATGATTTAATGATGGACTATGATTGGGTTGTTTTTGACAATTCAATGTCTAAACTATGATTTAGAATGATTGAATGATAGACTATGATTAGGTTATCTTTCGACAATCACGACTATTTATTGTATTATATCACATCATGGGGTCGCTCTCTCGAAAAGAATCATAGTCCATCACATAATCACAAAAATCATAGTTAAGACGATGATTAGAATGAGCGACTATGATTAGGTTATCTTTGACAATCATGAGTATTTATTGTCTTATATCACATCATGGGGTCGCTCTCTCGAAAAGAATCATAGTCCATCACACAATCACAAAAATCATAGTTAAGACGATGATTAGACTCATGATTGAATGAGCGACTATGATTAGGTTATCTTTGACAATCATCAGTATTTATTGTCTTATATCACATCATGGGGTCGCTCTCTCGAAAAAAATCACAGTCCCTCACATAATCACAAAAATCATAGTTAAGACGATGATTAGACTCATGATTGAATGAGCGACTATGATTAGGTTATCTTTGAC
>NZ_JAPZQM010000484.1:0-3605 GCF_027530565.1 Microcystis sp. LE19-10.1B
TGGCAACGTTTTTAGTCGATTTCTCGGAATAAATATCTGAAAATTTCTAAAAACGTCGTGCTTTGCTTACCGCATAAGCGATTAAAGGTAGCAAAAAAAGAATTAGATTCAGAGAATGAATCAGCCCTACCTTGATAAGGGGGGTGCCGATAGGCGGGGGGATCCCCCCTGCCCCCCTTGATAAGGGGGGTGCCTGAAAACTTTTAACACCTACCTACTTAGTCTGACGGGAAAAATGCTCGCTTTTCTGATTCTAATCTAAAGTTCCTCGCTGTATTTGTTCCCGTTCGATCGCTTCAAATAAAGCCCGGAAGTTGCCTTCTCCAAAACCTCTAGCGGCATGACGTCGCTCGATTAATTCAAAAAAGAAAGTCGGCTGGGAAAAAATTGGTTTAGTGAAAATTTGCAGTAAAGTCGGCTTTTCCGGGAGAGAATAACTATTTTGTTCAAAATCGATGAGAATTTCCTGCTTTTTAATTTCTGACCATTCCCAATCAGCAATATTAAAATCTTTTTTTTGATAGTTAATTTGTTGATAATAACTGTCGGGAACTGCTAAAAATTCTACCTTTTTTTCTCTTAACTTTTTAGTTAAGTTTACAATATTTTCTGTTTTTAAAGCAATGTGTTGAATGCCAGATTTTTGATTAATATCTAAAAATTCTTGTATTTGAGAACTGTTACTATCTGGCTCATTAATCGGTAATTTTAATTCAGTTTTCGGGTAAACAAGTACCTGAGAATAAAGACCAGAACGCTCCGTTTTAATAGTAAAAGTTTGCCTTTTTTTAAAGCCTAAATTTTCCTCATACCAATTGGCTGTTAACTCTAAATTCCCTTGAAAAACATTTAAAACTAAGTGATCAATTGCCAGAATATCCTGATTATATTGTTGCTGACTATCGTATTGAATCAGATGAGGATCGGCTAAAATTGGCGTGATTCCCTGCCTTTCAATTAACGTATGTTTGAGATCAGCAATGCTAGAGATTTGACAGCTTTTTATCTTACCCCTAGCCAAAACAGTTTCCTCAATAAAAATGTCCTGTTTAATTCTCCTAGCTAAACTGTCTAAATCCTCCACTTGAAAAGCTACATCCGCCACCCCTTCAGGATATTTACTTAAAAATTCCGCCACGGGACTAAGGGAATTTAAGGGAGAAGATAAGATAAAAATAATCTGTTTAGTTTTATCTTTTTGGATGCCATTGCCAACTATTTCCGTGTGCGTGTGGAGATTCACCAAACTTGCGATCGCCTGAAAATCCATCACCCGCACAAACCAATCTCGCCATTTTTTGGCCGATTCTACATAAAAATGAATATGATCAACAAACATAGATAAAGTCAAAAAAAGGTTTTTTTCAGTGAGCAGTAAACATTGAAAATAAAACTCCGAACTTGCCACTTAATGCTATTCACTGATAACTGATAACTGATAACTGATAACTGAAAAAGCTGATGACTAAAAAAAGAGATGACTATCGGGTTGAATATTAATTTCCATGGGGACGGCTTGGGGTTCAGCATTCATGGCAAAATAGATAGCATCGGCGGCGGTTTGAGCGGTTAACATTTTAGTGCGATCAACTTTTAAGCTCACCTGATCCCAAAAAGGAGTATCGACACCACCAAAATAGAATAAAGTCATTTTAATACCATAGCGTTTTAACTCATCGGCCAAACATTTACTAAAACCGACCACCCCGTACTTAGAAGCACAATAAGCGGCAGCCATAGCCATAGAATGCTTACCCAAAATTCCCACCACATTACAGATATGACCGGCCTTATTTTCCTTCATCACATTAGCCGCAGCCTGACAGGTATAAAAACTCCCCTTCAGATTGAGGTCGAGCATTTTATCTAAATCTTCCGGCGTGATTTTATTGTATTGTTTCATCACACCGGCTCCGGCCGCATTAACCAACACATCCAACCGGCCGTAATGGGAGACAATTTTTTCCATCAAAGTTTCTACCTGAGTCGGATTGGTGATATCCGTCGGCACAATTAAAGAGGGACAAGGCAACTCACTGGCTAAATTAGATAAATTATCGGCATTTCTGGCCACTAATACGAGTTTATGACCATTAACAGCTAGTTTACGGGCTAAAGTGGCACCGATACCCCCCGTAGCGCCGACAATCAGGACAACTTTTTCGCTCATAATTATTTACAATTCTTTACAAACATTATTGTAAACTGTTCCGACTGGAAAATCATCGCTAGTCCCAACCCCTTGATTAAGGGTTAGCCAACTTCTGATAGGATAAACCGTGACAATGTAAAGAAATTTTTATGACTGTACTGACCGAAGGAATCGCGCCCCACGGTGGGCAATTAATTAATCGTATTGCTACCGCTGCCGAAAAAGCCGAATTTCTGGCCCTAGCTGAAAAACTACCGCGAGTTTCCTTAGATGAACGAGCGCTCTCGGATTTAGTTATGATTGCTATTGGTGGCTTCAGTCCCCTCAAAGGCTTTATGGAACAGGACGACTACGAAAAAGTCGTCGATGATATGCGTCTAATCAATGGTTTACCCTGGGCAATTCCCGTGACTCTTTCCGTTAGGGAAGAAGTGGCGGATCCGCTCAAAGAAGGCAACTGGATTCGTTTAGATGACAGCGAAGGCAACTTTGTCGGAGTCCTGGAATTAACCCAAAAATACCGTTATAATAAAGCCCACGAAGCAGTTAACGTCTATCGTACCGACGACCAGAAACATCCCGGGGTAAAAGTCCTCTACGAACAGGGAGAAATTAACCTCGCAGGTCCAATATGGTTACTTCAGCGCGATCCTCATCCCCAGTTTCCCAAATATCAGATCGATCCTCTGCAATCGCGCAAAATTTTCCACGAAAAAGCTTGGAAAACGATTGTCGGTTTCCAAACCCGTAATCCCATCCACCGGGCCCACGAATACATTCAAAAATGCGCCCTAGAAGTGGTAGATGGTTTATTCTTGCATCCTCTTGTCGGCGCTACCAAAAGCGATGATGTGCCGGCCGATGTGCGGATGCGTTGCTATGAGATCATGATGGATAAATACTTCCCCCAAGATCGCGTTATTCTGGCTATCAACCCCTCAGCTATGCGTTACGCGGGTCCCCGGGAAGCAATTTTCCACGCTATTATCCGTAAAAACTACGGTTGTACCCATTTTATCGTCGGTCGTGACCATGCCGGAGTCGGCGACTACTACGGAACCTACGATGCTCAGTATATCTTTGATGAGTTCGAGCCTGGGGAATTGGGAATCGTGCCGATGAAGTTTGAACACGCTTTCTACTGTACCCGCACTTCGGGAATGGCAACCACCAAAACTAGCCCCAGTTTACCGGAAGAAAGAATCCACCTTTCGGGAACAAAAGTCCGGGAACTGCTGCGTAAAGGAGAATTACCACCTCCGGAATTCTCCCGTCCAGAAGTGGCTGCCGAATTAATCCGCGCCATGCAAGGATCTTGACATCCTCGCCGCCCTAAAAGTGCGGCGATTCCTAAACCTCACGATTTAAGTTTCTGCTTCCACCACCGTCGCATACCACAGTTAAAAAACCATGTACTGTCTTACACAGAGTCCACAGACTTTCGCCCCATTTC
>NZ_JAPZQM010000008.1:0-1679 GCF_027530565.1 Microcystis sp. LE19-10.1B
GGCTCTTCTGGTTTCTGTGTGGAAACGGGGTCTATACTGATAGTTTCTTCAGCAAAATACTCCTAAAAGTCTTTCCCAGTAAATATTTCACGATTCTATAAGCAAAAATTATCACACAAAGTCGAGAAGAGCCGATATGTACGGGGGAAGTTCAGTTATAATTTCCGAGGAGAAATTTACCTAAAATGCCGGATGAATGCCCCCGCTAGATTTTTCGACAAGATACTCACCTTTGCGGGGGATGCAATCCGACCAGAATATCAACCGCGAAGCACGATTTTAATTCTACCATTTGTAGGTAAACTGTGTTATACTTAATTTATCCAGGGTCGAGGATTAATCAATGCTAGTCGTAGAAGCCAAGTTAAAAAACGGGACACCAGAACAATACCAAAAACTTGATGAAGCTATTAGGACTTCTCAGTTTGTGCGTAACTCTTGTGTTAGTTATTGGATGGACAATCAAGGGACAACCCGCAATGATCTCCAAAAACTTTGTGCGGTACTAGCTAACAATAAAGAGACACCTTTGGTTAATAAATTAAACTCTCAAGCTCGCCAATCGGCTGCTGATAGACCCTGGCAATCAATTAATCGGTTTTACCAGAATTGTCATGCTAAGATACCGGGAAAAAAGGGTTTTCCTCGGTTTAAAAAGCATAGTCGTTCGGTTGAGTATAAACTAACAGGCTACAAACTATCTGATGATCGACGTAAAATCAGATTTACTGATGGCTTTAAAGCAGGAGAATTTGATTTATGGTGTAGTCAAAAGACATTAGTTTATTATTCAGAGCAACAGATTAAACGGGTAAGAGTTGTTAGACGTGCTGATGGTTATTATTGCCAGTTTTTGATTGACGTAGAACGGCAAGAATACCATAAACCAACGGGACAAATAACAGGAATTGACTTAGGGTTAAAGGAATTTTATACCGATGCCCAAGGCAATACTGTAGAGAATCCACGTTATTTAAGCAAGTCAGAAAAACGACTGAAAAAAGCACAAAGGAGATTATCAAAACGATTTCGTCAAGGAAAGAAACAGTCTAAAAACTATCACAAGCAACGGATAAAAGTTGCCAAGCTTCACCTGAAAGTATCAAGACAACGTAAAGACAAAGCAATTAAAGACGCTTTGGCGTTAGTCCAGTCTAATGCTCTGGTAGTCTATGAAGCTTTAAAGGTAAGAAACTTAGTAAAAAATCGTCAGCTTGCCAAGTCGATTTCTGATGCTTCTTGGTATCAATTCACTGAATGGTTTGAATTTTTTGCCAAGATTTATCGGATTGTTTGTGTTGCTGTTCCTCCCCATTTCACGACTCAAGATTGTTCAGTTTGTGGTACGATAGTTCAAAAAACATTAAGTACTAGAACTCATCAATGTCCCAATTGTAAAACAATCTTAGATAGGGATCATAATGCAGCAATCAACATTCTTAAAAAAGAGTTGCAATATTTGGGAAATCATCTCAACGGTACTGTTGGGCAAACAGAAACCGACCCAAACCCCCCACCCCCCCGGCCCCCCCGACATCGGGGTAGGGCTGTTTCATTCTCCCATCAGAATATCAAAAGTAAAAGCGATCACTGTCAGGTAAAATGAGAAGTGAACGCAAACTTTTGAAAGATATGTTGAGCTTAATAGAAAAACTAAAACAAGTCAAGGACTTTCGGAA
>NZ_JAPZQM010000172.1:0-1080 GCF_027530565.1 Microcystis sp. LE19-10.1B
GTATCTTGGCGAAATCTGGTATATCTGTTATATTTGGTCATAGAGAGAGGATAAATTCTTTAACATCTTTTATTTTCTCTCTATTTTGCTTGATTCTTCCTCTTTTTTCTTTTTAGGTTTCTCATTTAGTCTAAACTACAGTCAACTCCGGCTAGGTGTTTCAATTGATCCCACTCTTCTTGCCATTTTTCCGCTAGGCGATCGCACAAAGTTAATGTCTCATCGATCCATTTTTCTGGAATGAGCCAATCGGCGATCTTCCCGATTGTACCGAACAATCTAGCAATTATAGTCATTTCAAATAATTGTGAGACAAGTGAAAAATAAGGTAAAATAAGGAGAAACGAGCAACCCATACAGAAAAATGTCCTATAGTCTAGACTTGAGAAAAAAGGTAATCGATTATGTAGAGAATGGAGGAAGCATAACTAAAGCTGCCGCTCTATTTAAGATAGGGAGAGCAACAATATATAGATGGCTGAGTAGGGAAGAAGGGTCAGCAACAAAGGTAAAACACCGTCAGAGAAAGCTGGACTGGAAAGCACTAGAAAGAGATGTCCAAGAAAATCCCGAAGCAAGATTAAGAGATAGAGCCGAGAAGTTTGGAGTGAGACCAAGTGCCATTTGCTATGCCTTAAAAAAATGGAAATCACCAGAAAAAAGAAAGAACTTCGTTATAGAGAAAGAAACCGAGAAGAAAGAATAAAATATTATAAAACCCTGAGAGAATTGATTAAAATATATGGTGGTAAAAGCCTTGTATTTATTGATGAGGCTGGGTTTGAAGAATTTCAAGACTGTCTTTATGCCTGGTCAAAAAAAGGGAAGAAAGTCTTTGGAGATAGACAAGGAAAACGAGGAAAAAGAGAGAACCTTGTCGCTGGGAGAAGAAAGGGGAAAAAAGACTTGATTGCACCAATGATATTTACGAGAAGCCTAACTGCGGAAGGCTTTGAAGGCTGGTTATCTTTATATTTATTGCCCTCTTTAACCATGACATCAATATTAATTATGGATAAGGCACCAATTCATCGGAAGACAGTGATTAGACAACTGGTAGAGGAAGCAGGTCATCAGGTA
>NZ_JAPZQM010000032.1:0-3279 GCF_027530565.1 Microcystis sp. LE19-10.1B
CCTTATCTGGCAAGAGACTTAATTGATTAGTTCGCTCTAGATAAAAAACAATTGACAAAAATCGCTAAATGCCTTTCTCTATAAGGGTTCCATCCCTTATAACCCCCGTCCATTGCATAACACAAACCGAAGAGCCATAAACGCACCAAAACCGTTAAAGAAACGATTGAAACGACTAAGAAAGGCACAGAAAAACCTTTCTAGAAAACAGAAGGGAAGTAAACGACGGGAAAAAGCCAGAAAACGAGGGGCTAAAATCCACGCAAAGATTAAGGACACTCACACTGATTTCTTGCATAAACTATCCACTAAAGTTGTTCGTGAAAATCAAACGATAGTTTTAGAGGATTTAAACACATCGGGAATGGTTAAAAATCGGAAGTTATCCCGTGCCATATCAGACTTAGGATGGCGTTCTTTTCGAGATATGCTATCAGCAAAATCTGATAAATATGGGCGTGATTTTCGGTTAATTTCCCGATGGGAGCCAACGTCTCAGCGATGTTCCTGTTGTGGTAATATCGGCGGTAAGAAAGCGTTAAATATCCGTGAGTGGGAATGTCTTTTCTGTGGGACTTTCCATGATCGAGACATCAATGCTGCGGTAAATATCAAGGTCGCCGGTGGGCAATCGGAGACTTTAAACGGACGGGTCGGAAAGCGTAAGACTTCTGTTAAAGAAGCCGCATCCTGTGAAGCGTTAACCCCATTGACGCGACTACCCTAAAAAGGTAGCGTGGTGAGGAATCACCGTCCGTTTACGGCGGTGAGGATGTCAACGGTTAGAAAGAGCGCAGTTTCCCCGCGACCAACCCCATTCTTCCACTCCCACGGAAATTTGCGAACCGGGACGGACATCTCCTTTCGATAAGTCTATCAGAGTCACACTGACTGCGGCGAATAGACTGCCACGATAAATCGGTTGTCCTTTGTTGTTAGTATTTTTAAAACTAAGGCTAGAAACTTGGGGGGGTTGACCGGAGCGCGTCCAGCGAATGCGCTCAAAACGTCCATTGAGAAATTCTGCCGAATAGGACCAACCGTTATTCATGCGGCCTTGACAAAAAAGCTGTTGTGTGGCTACAGTAGCAGGAATATTGACAGATAAACTCAGAAGGCTGAAGGTAGCGAGAGCGATCGGCAAAAATTTCATAAAAGTTGGCACTATAGGGTCAAATAATCCTATTATAAGTTCTTAGCTCGCGAATTTAACTATCGCAGCTGCGGTAAGTTCTGGTTTTTCGAGGTGGGGAACATGGCCACAGCGAGGAATCCAGACCAGTTGATTATTGGGCAAAGCCTGCTGAAATTTCTTCGCGTCTTCTGTGCCTAAAATTCGATCGTTTTCTCCCCAAATAATCAGAGTTTCTCGGTTTATTTGGCTTAATTTCGGCAAAAATGCCCCATAACCGCCACTTTTGGTAAAGGAGATTAAAGCCTCACTCCAGTGGGGACAATTCAGGTGCAGACTAGCACAGGTGCAAGCATCAACACTAGCCAAAGTTTGATCGAAATAGGCGGTACGACTGATATTTTGGCGCACGCGGGGATTGGCTAAAAAATTAGTTGCCCACTTATCGAGGGGAGAAAACATCAATTTACCCAAGACTGGGGGATTAGCTAGTCCTGCGCTGTCAATGAGGACTAATTTCGCCACTATTTCCGGGTAGGAGAGGGCAAAATCGAGGGCCACTGCACCCCCCATGGAAGCACCGACTAAAA
This sequence comes from Microcystis sp. LE19-10.1B, assembly GCF_027530565.1. Classification (NCBI taxonomy): domain Bacteria; kingdom Bacillati; phylum Cyanobacteriota; class Cyanophyceae; order Chroococcales; family Microcystaceae; genus Microcystis; species Microcystis sp. LE19-10.1B. Next base: position 1,723 of record NZ_JAPZQM010000032.1, read on the forward strand.
TTATCGGTTCGGCGCTCGCAGTTCTCCAGAAATGGTAAAGATGGCTTTTAATAGTTTCGGGAGATACTTCTAAATCTGGGTATCGCTCAGTAAAACCGAAGCCGAGTAGATCTATCGCCCAAGTTTCCCTATTTTGGGCGAGTAAAGGTAGTAAACGCCGAAATTCCAGTAGGGAACTATCAAAACCGTGCAGGAGGACAAAAGGCGGTTGACCTTGCCCTTGTTGACTATAGGTAGTTAGAATCGATCGGGGATAGATGGGGCTATCGATGGCAATTTGCTGGATATTTTCGAGGAGAGCAAGGGAGGTATCTTCGCTCAATCCCTCGCTAACAGTGGGTAAAAAGTTAGGATAATTCACGGATGAGGGGGACAGTTTTTTCTAGAGTTTCCGAACATCGGCGTTGATTTTATCAGCCTGTATCCAAGATTTCCGGTCAAAAAAACCCAGGCTGATAACTGATAGCTGAAAGTTATCTTAATAGCTAATTTCGAGGGTGACAGCAGCGCGCAGGGTTTGTTCCCCTCCGATAACCGGGCTACTGGCAGCATCGGCACTCCGACTCCGAAAAACCGCTTCTGAGCGAGCTATTGGCACGGGATTACCTGTATTACCCACTTGGATAGAAACCGTTTCTTTCGCCACTAAACCGAGGGCTTGTAACACGATTGTCGCCTGTTCTCTAGCTTGTTCCGTGGCTTTGATGAGAGCGGTTCTTTGGGCAGCTGCGATCGCTGATTCCCCAGCAGTAAAACTGACCCCATCGATGCGTGTTGCCCCGACTTTCACCGCTTCATCGATTAAAATCCCCGCTTGGGCTATATCGATCTGAAAACTAATCAAATTAGCCCCGATATAACCGATTAAACGTCTTTGGTTGTTGCTGAAGTCGTAATTGGGCTGTAAACTGATGCCGGTGGTTTCCAATTTTTCCACTTGACGGGAACGGAGAAATTTAACCACCGCGTCGCTACGATTGGCGGTTTCCCGCTGCACCTTACCCGCTTCTTTGCCTTGAACTTCTACCCCTAAGCGCACTACTGCTTGAGAAGTGGCGATATTTTCTATTCCTTCCCCCGTTACGGTAATTGTCCTCAATTCTCTTTCGTTTGCGTAACTAGGCATAACTAATCCGGTGTTGATGAGGATAAGGGACAGCAAAAAAGCCAAGCAAAATTTTCTGTAATTCATGAAAAATCCGTAGCGATCGATACTATATTTCGATTCTAGCCTTTATTTTGGGCAATTGAGTGGAAGATTATCCCTTTTCTGTCACTTTCGCAATATTGGTGACTAAGCTCTGGGAACTTGAAGGGGCCTTTAAGCAATGAGTGTAAAGAACCACAGAGACACAAAGGACACAAAGACCGATCGCTACTATATAAGTAGGTAGGCGTTAAAAGTTATCAGACACCCCCCTTATCAAGGGGGGCAGGGGGGATCCCCCCGCCTATCGGCACCCCCCTTATCAAGGGGGGCAGGGGGGATCCCCCCGCCTATCGGCACCCCCCTTATCAAGGGGGGCAGGGGGGATCGAACCTAAAATCCATTTTTAA
>NZ_JAPZQM010000176.1:0-24592 GCF_027530565.1 Microcystis sp. LE19-10.1B
GACAAGTGATCGCTAACTTTTTTTCTAATAAAAACTCAAATTTCGGGTTTCTGTTAGTTAGCGATAGCTTGAAGGCTTACCCCATAAGAGAGCTAGAGTTTAGAGACTGTAAGACTTTTGCCAGACTCCCTCCAAGAGCGCTATAGCCTTTCCTGTTCGTAAGAGGTACATTATCAATGGTGAAAAGCTTAATCAGCAAAGGTTTAACTGTGCCACACAGGTGTGAGAAACGCTATATATACTATCACGAATAGACGGTTTCACCAGGATCACTAGACGAGCTATAAGGATTTGTGTGCCAGCAATTTCTGGCGGCTGGCGGAAAGCTGACGGCTGATGGCTTACTGCTATAAAATCAAGAATGCCCACCGATGGAATTTTCCGCCAATGAAGACTATCTTTCGATTAGTGATCGCTTTTTTTGCCCTACTATTTATCCTATCTCCTGTCAATGCCTTAGCAGCCAGTTCTGCTGCTGTCACAGGAGCCAATGCCAGTTATGAAAACCAGAATCTGACAGGAAAGGATTTTTCGGGACAAAATTTGCAATCTGCCCAATTTACTAACGTTAATCTGCAAGATTCTAACTTTAGCTCTGCCGATTTGCGCGGGGCAGTGTTTAACGGAGCCTCTATCATCGAAGGCAATTTTCATGGAGCGGACTTAACCAATGGGTTAGCCTATCTGAGTACCTTTAAAAATTCCGATTTAAGCGATGCCATTTTTGCTGAAGCAATTATGCTGCGTACCATTTTTGAGGGAGTCAATATCAACGGTGCTGATTTTAGTTTTGCCGTGCTTGACGCTCAACAAATCAAAAATCTCTGTGAAAGAGCCGAGGGTGTCAACTCAAAAACCGGCATCTCTACCCCGGAATCTTTAGGATGTGATCAATGATGCAAACCCGGGTTGGTGTTATTGGTGGTGGACAATTAGCATGGATGATGGCACAGGAAGCCAAGAAATTAGGCATTTCTCTAATTGTACAAACACCACACCCCGACGATCCCGCCGTTGCTTTAGCTGACGGGGTTGTTTTTGCGGAAATAGCCGACGTGGAAGGCACAAAAAAACTAGCTCAACATTGTGATCTGATCACTTTTGAAAATGAGTTTGTTAATTTAGATGCCCTAGAAGAATTAGCAGCCACAGGAGTTAAATTCTATCCTAGTTTGGCAAATCTGCGCCCCCTATTGGATAAATACGAGCAAAGATGTTATTTACGCTCCCTAGGGTTGCCTGTGCCTGATTTTTGGGCGATAGATAATTTATCCCAATTAGAAAATTATCCTTTTCCGCTAGTGCTGAAAGCGCGACGACACGGTTATGATGGTCAAGGAACCTTTATTATCCGCACTCCTGAAGAATTAAACGCCAAAAAGCCGCAATTAGAGCGTCTTGACTTGATGTTAGAAGCTTATATTCCCTACGAGCGAGAATTAGCCATCGTTGCCGCTAGGGGATTAACTGGGGAAATCGTCACCTATCCCGTGGTGGAAACTCATCAAAAGGAGCAAGTCTGTCACTGGGTAATCGCTCCCGCCGCTCTTAACCAATCTTTACACGCTCAAACCGAACCTATCGCCCATCATCTGTTAAGTAGTTTGTCGGCGGTGGGTGTTTTCGGGATAGAGTTATTTGTCACTCCGCAGGGAGAGGTATTGATTAATGAAATCGCTCCCCGTACCCATAATTCGGGTCATTACAGCCTTTCTGCCTGTCTTACCTCCCAATTTGCCCTACAACTGCAAGCAGTGGCTAATTTGCCCCTTGGAGCCACGGATTTAAAATCTGCCGGGGCAGTCATGGTTAATTTATTGGGTTTTGAGGATAGTGACGGCGATTATGGCGAAAAAAGAGCAGTTTTAGCGGCAATTCCAGACGCTCAGGTTTTTTGGTATGGTAAAAAATCCCGTCCCGGTCGAAAATTAGGCCATGTCACCCTCTTAAGGGATACAAGCGATCGCTCCAAGTTATTGGCCCTAGCAAAACAGATAGAAAAGCTTTGGTATAGCTGTTAGGGAAGTGGGGTGTATTTTCAGTAAACAGTAATCAGTGAACAGTAATCAGTAAACAGTGAACTGATTACTGATTACTGATAACTGATAACTGATTCAGCCAACCGTAATTAAAAGACATTTTTGATTGCCTCGGTCAGTTTTTGACTAATTAACTCGTTACCGTCTCCACTGAGATGAATATTATCGATATAGAGGGAATCGGGATTGGGATGGGCTTGAAAAATGGGCAGAAAATCTAGATAAAAAATCTGCTGGCTGCTGGTGAAATCCGCTAGTCTTTGACGGGCTTTTAATTCATAATCTCGCCCCTGTTTTTGAGCTTCGCGAATGAGGGGGGTAATAGCGATAATTAAACGGGCTTGATTAGCCTGAGCAAGGGCTTGAATTTGGGCAAGAGCGGTTAAATTATTGCCCACTCGATCGCCCCCTTCTCGCACCGGTGGCAAGGGAGGATAACGCTTAAAATATCGATCGTACAACTCGATTAAAGCTAAAGCCGGCCGGCGAGCGGGATAATTAATTTCTCGTCCCACCACCGCCGAACTAGGAGCTAAAGCGAACAGATCATCGGTGTTCATTAATAACACAATCACCTGGGATTCAAAGGTGCCGAAACGTCGCAGATAGGCCGATTGATTGCGCGGTCCCCAAGAATTGGCCGAAGCATTGAGAACTTCCACCGAACCCGTCAGATTCTGGCCTAAATTTTTGGCGATTAAAGCAGCAATGGTCTCTTTTTGATCTGTCCACCAGGAGCCATTAGCGATCGAATCACCGATTAACATGATTCTCGTCGTCTCCGGAGGCCGTTGGGTTGTAATCGGATCGCTCCGCATCGAATACTGATTAACGGCGATAAAATTGGAAAAACGGCGCGTTTGTTGATTAGGAGCCAAAAGATAGCCAATTTCGGCATCAGCTTCGTAGATAAGCGGATTACCGAACCCGAAGACAATTCTTAAAATAGCCTCAAGGAGAAGGCCAAGGGCGAAAAGAACGCCTAGAATGATTAAAGACAGCCGAATGATACCAATTTCTAATAACACGGATAGATGAGAGTTCGCTAATTTATGATCCTAAAGTGTCTCATACTTTCTACATCCATCTCATGAAAAGGAGTTAAGGGCAATGTCAGACTTAAATCGTGGCATCATGAAATTCGAGGGGGCCGATAAACCGGCAGTAGTGGCGATATCGTCCATTATCGTTATCGGTAGTATTATTGCTCTGATCCTTTGGGCAATGAAAGTCGCCTACATCTAGTTAGGGTTTGCGGCAAAAAGTTTCTCGTGGGGGCAGGGTGTAGGGTGTAGGGTGTAGGGTGTAGGGTTTTACCCATTTTCATCTGGTAAATTACCTAATTTTCAGGGAAAAAGTCCCTAAAATTTCCCCCCGATCCCTCCAATGGCTGGCACTTTTTGATTTCTCAAAAGTCTAAAAGTCTTAGCCAACAAGGTTTTTAGATTTATTCAGCAACCTCTAGTTAGCTAGAATAATTTCCCTCACTTTTGGCATCACTCGGTTTAAATTTCTGGCCATCACGATCTCACCTCTTGTCCCCTTGAGCCTGTAGGATAGGGTCAAGGGAGAAATTGCTAGTTCCCTCTATTGCGCTTGCTAGTCACACTCGACTCGAAACAGATCATCGATGAGCAGATCAACTTCTGTTTTAACAGAACTGTTGCAGTTACTCCCCCAATGGCGATCGCAGATGTACTTCAAAGCATCCCTGACCGCGCTATCCCACGCCATGGAGGATCAGGTTTTAGCGGAAGACGATCAACCGTTAGTGATTGCCAGTTTTCAGCGTGAGCGCTTTTATCGTCAAGAAGCCCATCGCTATCGACGCATTGCCCACAAAAGCGGGCAAGTTTACGTTTTGTCCGCCCCAGAAACCGATTTTAAGCATAGTTCCGACGTTTACGAGACGATCGCTTTTCAACCAGAGGACAGTTTAGCCCAAGAATGGCATCTAGTGGTTATCGGTGGCCATTATGCTAGTTGTTTAATCTGTCGGGAACGAACCCATCTGACAGCAAAGGGGGAAAATGGGGCAGCTATGGATAATAATCGCCGTTTTGAGGGGATTTGGACGAGCGATCGCCATGTGAGTCAACAGGCCGCCCAAATTCTTTTAAATCATATTCTCGATTATCGTCCCGAACTAGCGGAGAAAATTAGGCGCGCTCAAGAAGAATACCTGATCTGTGAACTGACGGACAGGGATCATCAAGAGGAACCAGATCCCTTTGTCCAGCGATTGGTCACTTATTTGCAAGCGGGACAGTATAAACTGCTGAAAGCCAATCGTTCCTTGGCATCGAAAGAACACAAGGAAAGACTGATCAACTCGGTGACAGCCTCGATCCGTCGTTCCCTCGATCCGGAAGCTATCCTACAGGTGGCAGTGCAGAAATTGGGGCAGGGATTGGGAGTCTGTCGCTGCGTGGTCTATCGTTGTAAGGAAGCCGACATTAACGCCACCATCGAACACGAATTTTTAAACTCCGGCATTAGTTCCATCAAAGGACAAAAATGGCCACTGAAAAATAATCCTCTTTTTCAGGAAGTGCTGGAATTGAGAGAATCCCTGAAAATCGAAGACGCTATTCACGATCCCCGTCTCCCCGGCGATTCCATTCAAAATCTCGTGCGGGAATGTTCCATCTATTCTTGGTTATTAGTACCGATTTTTTACCAAAGTCGTCTCTTGGGAATGTTGGAACTGCATCACTGTGGACCCTATACCACCACTTGGAAAAGCGAGGATGTCGCCCTTGTGGATGCGGTGGCCACTCAAATCGGAGTCGCCCTCATTCAAGCAGAAGCCTACGCTAATTTACAGGATTTAAATGAACAATTAGCCGCTCTCGATCGCACTCGTTCTAATTTAGTCGCCATAACCGGCCACGAATTACGCACCCCCCTCTCCACCATTCAAGTCTGTCTAGAAAGTTTGGCCTCGGAACCGGATATGCCAGCAGAAATGCGCCAAATTATGCTTGATACTGCCCTGAAAGATGCGGAACGAATGCGTAAATTAATCCAAGATTTTTTAACTCTTTCCAGGTTAGAAAGTGGCCGGGTTAATTGGAATCCCGAAGCTTTATCCTTATCGGAATGTGTGGAATTAGCCATCAGTCACGTTCACTCCCGCAATCTCGACAACGAAAATCCAAAAATTAGCAATCTTGTCCCCCCTAATCTGCCCTTTGTTTTAGCCGATGGCGAGTGGTTAGTGGAATTACTTTCCAAACTTCTCGATAATGCCTGTAAGTTTACCGGTCGCGAGGGAAATGTCTCGATCGAAGTCGCTTCGGGAAAGCCAAAAACTCTAGAAGTAACCATTTCTGACACTGGACGCGGGATCGAACCCAATCGTTTAGAACAGGTTTTCGATCGCTTTTACCAAGAGGAGGGAGCCCTGCGACGCAGTGCCGGGGGAACCGGGTTAGGATTGGCTATCTGTCGTCAGATCGTCAATGGTTGGGGCGGCGAAATTTGGGCAGAATCTAGGGGCAAAAATCACGGCAGTCAGTTTCATTTTACTATTCCAATATTTAAAGATAAAACTAACGATAATCCCCAAAATACCGCTCCGAAAAAATCTTCCCGTCGTCCTGCTAGTAAACGTAAATAGCGGCTGGTTGCCCGTTTAGTTTTGGCTCTCTACTCGTGACTTCCTATTCCTTTTCTTCATCAAAAACTAAACAAAAAAGCATTAAAAAAGAAGCATCCAATCCCCAGGATATATAATAAACTTAAAAGAGTAATCAATTAGTCGTTTTTAGGTGAAAAAATTATGGGACGTGCCAAGAGAGTGGTTTTAGCTTATTCCGGAGGAGTCGATACTTCCGTCTGTATTCCCTATCTCAAACAGGAATGGGGAGTAGAAGAAGTGATTACCCTAGCCGCCGATTTAGGACAGGGAGACGAATTAGGACCAATTCAAGAAAAGGCCCTGCGCTGCGGAGCGATCGAATCCTTAGTCGTCAATGCCCAAGAAGAATTCGTCAAAGAATACGCTTTTCCCTCAATTCAAGCTAATGCTCTCTACGAAAATCGTTATCCCCTTTCTACCGCCCTGGCTCGTCCTTTAATTGCTAAATTATTAGTAGAGGCCGCCGAGAAATACGGGGCCGATGCCGTCTCTCACGGCTGCACCGGCAAAGGTAACGATCAGGTGCGTTTTGATGTGGGCATTATGGCCCTCAATCCTAGCTTAAAAGTTCTCGCTCCCGCCAGGGAATGGGGCATGAGCCGGGAAGAAACCATCGCCTACGGGGAAAAATTCGGGATCGAGTCTCCCGTGAAAAAATCCTCGCCTTTTAGTATCGATCGTAACCTGTTGGGGCGCAGTATTGAAGCCGGTCCCTTGGAAGATCCGATGACGGAACCCCCGGAAGAAATCTATTTAATGACCAAAGCGATCGCCGATACTCCCAACGAGCCGGAATACGTCGATATTGGTTTTAATCAGGGAATTCCCGTCAGTTTAAACGGAGAAAATCTCGATCCTGTCACGCTAATTAGTCAATTAAATGACCTAGTGGGTAAACACGGTGTTGGTCGGTTAGATATGATCGAAAACCGGGTAGTGGGAATTAAATCCCGAGAAATTTACGAGGCCCCGGCTTTATTAGTTTTAATTGATGCTCACCGGGACCTAGAAAGTTTGACTTTAACTGGAGATGTTACCCAATATAAACGGGGAATTGAAGATACCTACGGACAGTTAATTTATAAAGGATTGTGGTACAGTCCCTTAAAGGAAGCGATCGATGCTTTTATCCTCAAAACCCAAGAACAGGTAACGGGATCGGTGCGAGTCAAACTGTTTAAAGGTAACGCTAAAGTCGTCGGTCGTCAGTCAGTCAATTCTATCTATTCTCCCGATTTAGCTACCTACGGGGCCGAGGATCAATTTGATCATAAAGCTGCTGAAGGTTTCATCTATGTTTGGGGATTACCGAGCAAAGTTTGGGCCGAAAAAACTAGAGGGAAGTAATCAACAATCCTCCCCTAAGTAAGTGGGTGTTAATTCAGATACCCCCGCCTATCGGCACCCCCCTTATCAAGGGGGGCAGGGGGGATCAGTACCCCCCTTATTAAGGTAGGGTTGATTCACGAATCAACCCCCAAGGTAGGGTTAATTCATGAATTAACCCTACCTTGGGGGAAGGGGGGATCAGCACCCTTATAAAATTAAATATAAAGATGTTGAATTTTTGCTGATTTAGCAGCAGAAAAACCTTTGCCTGCTGAAAGAAATGGACGTAAAATTGTTGTAGAAATCAAAAGCTTTTTAAGTCCCTCACCTATGAGAGATTTTGAAATAGCTTTAGGACAATATATTTTATATCGAAATTTAATCAGTCTTGCCGTGAGTTAAGTTATCGGTAAATCTTGCCTCGAAATCTGAGGTTTATAAAAGAAGCTTAAAGGAGCTATTCTGTTACTTTTGAACCAGTTTATCCCTATGGGTAACAAGAATTTGAGCTATAATCATAATATCTCTATAACCCCACATAAAAAAGGCTTATGGCCATTTCAATTACTTTAACCCTACCTGATGAGATTTTTAATCTAGCTCAATCCTTAGCCCATTCAATTAACCGTGATCTTAATGATATATTAGTAGAAGCGATCGCTTTTTCTATTAGTCCCAATTATCAAGGCGAAAAAATCTCATCCCTAAATTCATTATCAGATGAATAAATTATCAAATTAACTCAATTACAAATGGCATCGGAACAAGATCAAAGATTAAGCGAGTTGCTCAATAAACAACAAGAGAGGGATTTATCAACCTTTGAAAATAGGGAACTTTGGTCATTGATGCAAATTTATCAAATAAACTTGTTAAAGAAGTCTCAAGGATTAAATGAAGCGGTTAAAAGAGGATTAATTTCACCCTTAGAAGCATGAATCCCAGCCCTATTCCCGACTATATTAAAGATAAAATTCGCCAACAGGCCAATACTAAATCTGGTTATTAAAAACTGATTATTTATTCCCCCTTTTGCATGAGGTTCTCTCCTTTATAAGCAGCCTATACTCAACGGATTTAGTATAATTGCTGATTGTCGGTATTCCTGCAAATGTAAGATGCACCAGGTCAATTTATTGCGGGGGAACCTAGTAGCGAAGGTGATCATTTCGGTCAAAGAAACTAAGTAGAGGTAGAACCTCGCTTATCTGCGTTGCCAGCTATAACCTTGCAACCAGTCAAAAATATTTATATAACCCAAAACTATCTTAAATATAAAAATCATAATAAATGATGATTAAATAACCCTTGACTTCCCCCCCCCTTGTGATAGTTTTGGCTGTGGGATATTGGCGCAAAACTAGCGTTAAATATGATCATAATTTTCTCCTATTACTGTCATCGAATCCATGAAAAAATTACTGACAATTTTAACCCCCTTGACTCTGATGGGGTTAGCTGGGGTTACTCCTGCTCAAGCGGCAATAGTAGCTGGTTGGAATTCATTTAATGCCAGTACCGCAACCTATCCCAAAGCGGCGAATACTGTAGGTGCGAATATAACCAGCACTGGGTTAAACACCGCCGGGATAAATCGGGAGAATGATCCTATCTTCCTGTTGGGTGGTTCTACTACTAACGGTTGGAATACAGGTAGCACTGTTAATACCAGCCAATATGTGGAATTTGCCGTACAACCTAGTGCAGGTTTTCAAGTCGATTTTACTAACTTACAACTCAATGCGGCCCAAACTGAAACGCAGCTAGATTTAGTCTTGCGCTCTAGTGTTGATGGGTTCACCAATAATTTAGGGACACAAGTTAACTTAACAACTAGCTTTAATACCTACAGCTTTGACCTAAGCAGTTTAGCACCCCAAACCGGCCCGGTGCAGTTCCGTCTCTATGGACTGAATGCTAATGGCTTATCTGTCTATTTAATTGCCGACAACTCCACTAATGTTGCCGGGGGTGGGTTTGTGGCTCTTAATGGGGATATCACTGCTGCTGGTGGCGGTGGTGTATCAACCCCGGAACCTAGTGGTATAGTGAGTTTAATCGCTGTTGGTGCCTTGGGTGCCGCTTCCCTTCGTCGTCGGGGATAAGGGAGGAGGGGCAACTACAGAGGGGTTGCCCCGAAATTGGTTAAATATTATCAATATTCTTTTACATTTCCTCGGCAATTTGTTAAGCTGATAAGGTGAAAGAGGAATAACAATCAATAGAGCCAATGACTCCCCAATTAATGATTCAACCTTCGTCTTTAATGAGAGAAGGGGTTGAACTCCGCGAATTTGGTAACATTTATTTATTCAGGTTTACTTCAGAGCTACAATCTCGTTGTGAGCAGTTATTAGCTAAGAAGAAAACTGACAGTCTCTCTGTTGACGAAGAAGCGGAGTATGCTGGACTTTCTGAACTAGAGCGCGTTTTTACGCTTATTAACGCCCAACTTGCCACCAAAAGTCAATGGTGTCCCTATCAACTCGAAGAATAGTCCGACAACGAGCTAACTTTGCAACGAGTCAACGAGTCAAAGAAATAAGTAGAGGTAGAACCTCGCTTATCTGCGTTGCAAGGTAAAACCTTGCAACGAGTCAAAGTCCTTTTTTTAATTAGGGTTTGCTGAAAAAGTTTTTCCTGGGGGTAGGAGTCAGGAGTCAGGAGTCAGTAGCCGGTCGTCGGTCGTTTCAGGCTTTGTTGCCCTCTTTTTTTGTACCAATTTATGTACTATGAGGAGAATAATGCAAGGTTTTTGAATGTCCCAATCCTATTTTCTTGCACTAACATCAGATTTTAACAGGTCAAAAGCCTTATTTTCAAAGGGTTTTACCATTATTCAGCAAGTCCTAATTAGAGAAAATATGCAGATAAAAGACATGACTCCCCAAGAGTTACAAAGTTTAATCCGTAATACAGTAGATGATACTCTAGATGAATACTTTGGTGATCCGGATGAGGGAAAACAAGTTAAAGAATCTTTTAAAGAAAAGTTATTAGAAATCCAACAAAAAAGACTACAAGGAAGAGCGACTATTCCTGCAGCTGAGGTGGATAAAAGATATGGGATAGAACCTTAAATGAGCTATTCTGTTACTTTTGAACCAGAGTCGATAACTGATTTAGATTTGATCACAGATTTTATCAGACTGAGGATTCTTAATAAAATTAAATGGTTAGCTATCAACTTTGAACAGATAACTCCCCTACCTCTTACGAGAGAATGGTCAGGGTTTTACAAATTAAGAGTAGGAGATTAGCGGGTTATTTATGAATTTGATCGAGAGAGTAGGATAATTATTATTGTTAGAGTAGGTCATAGAAGTGAAGTTTATGACTAAATACTTACTAAAATAATTGGGATCAGCAATAAGCTAAGATACATTTTAAACGCCTATTCTTACTCTATTCCCTGTGCTTTAAGTCGGGTAACAAAGGGAGAATCTCCGGCTTTTCCTCGCATTTTTTGGGCAAATTCTAAATCAGCTTGGATAGCTTGATCTAATTCCTCTCTATGTTCCCAATAGTAAGCTAATGCTGAGTGAATTTGACTCATACTTAAATCACGATGGTTAATGTGAATTTCTGATCGAGTCCAACCGTAAGCTATTTGTGCCATAACTAGATCAATCACTTTTAGGGTAGAACCCGCAATTATTGGTACTCCCCGATGATCAATTGCAATATGTTTATAGTCTGTGAGATTTGTTGTCATGTAGAGAGGGTTAAGCTAAGACACATTTATGATTATACTAAGTACCTAGGCAAAATTAATTACACATATCTAACCACCTCTTGCCTCTTGCACGAGTGCCTATCTTGACTAGGAAATTTATTTTGCACGACTACTTACCTCCTTGCCGCAAATTCTTGGGACAAGTGGCTTAAGCTAAGTAGGGAGGCACAATTATTTGTAGGATGGGTTAGCGGTAGCGTAACATAATCGGGCGTTGGGTTTCATGCTTCAACCCAACCTACGTTCATCTTATATTTAATTCCACCCACCCACTTACTTGTTTATACCCAAATAAAAAACGGTCTCCCTAAACCAGTTGCCAAAATCGCCGCCATGGACAGTCAATTACTTGATAAACTCGGACAATTACAAAACCTCTTAAAAACCAGCGAAAAAGCTCTGATTGCCTATTCTGGGGGCGTGGACAGTACCCTAGTGGCCAAAGTGGCCTATGATCTGCTAGGGAGTCAAGCATTGGCAATTACGGCGGTTTCCCCTTCCCTACTGCCGGAAGAATTAGAAGAAGCGATCGCTCAGGCCGATTATATCGGTATTCGGCATGAATTGGTGGAAACCGAGGAAATGAATAACCCCAATTACACCAGTAATCCCGTTAATCGCTGTTATTTCTGCAAAAGTGAGCTACACGACACCCTTAAACCCATCGCCCTCGCTCGTGGTTATTCCTACGTCATCGATGGCGTTAATGCTGATGATTTAAGGGATTATCGTCCCGGAATTCAAGCCGCTAGGGAGCGCGGCGCTCGTTCACCTTTGGCGGAAATTGGTATCACAAAAAGCGAAGTTCGTCAACTATCTCGTTACTTAAATTTACCTTGGTGGGATAAACCGGCGCAACCCTGTTTAAGTTCCCGTTTTCCCTACGGGGAGGAAATTAGCCTGGAGAAATTGCAAAGAGTCGGACGGGCGGAGATTTATCTGCGAAAATTAGGTTATCGTCAATTACGGGTGCGATCGAGCGGCGATACGGCACGGATTGAATTACCGGCAGCAGCAATTCCCGACTTTATTAATCGGACAAATTTAAGCGAATTAGTCGCTGATCTGCAAAAATTAGGCTTTATCTATGTCACCCTCGATCTAGAAGGTTATCAAAGCGGCAAACTTAATCGAGTCCTCTAAGTGTGAGGTGATGGGAGAGTGGGAATTATGAATTATGAATTATGAATTATGAAGTGGGGAAGTGGGGAAGTGGGGGAATTTCAACTAAAACCCTAACACCCTAACACCCTAACACCCCAAAACCCCAAAACCTAAAACCTGTCCCAGAAGTCACTCGATCGGATATATTAAAAAAATGTTAAAAAGCCGGGGAGCGGACTGATGAACCTTTTTCTAGGGTTCCTAAGTCTTTACCCCTAAACCTCTAATTGCCAAGGCGAGGATAGATGAGTCAACTACAAAATGCCTTTACCCTATTCCTGAGCCTGTTGGTGGAAGCGATGCCTTTTTTACTGCTAGGGGTGATTCTCTCTAGTATTCTTTTAATATTTGTCGATGAACGTCGCCTAGTTGCCTTGATGCCTCGAAATGCTGTTTTAGGAGCATTTGTGGGGGGATGTATTGGTTTTTTGTTTCCCGTCTGCGAGTGTGGCAATGTGCCGGTGGCGCGACGTTTACTTGTGCAAGGAATGCCGAATGCAGTAGCGGTTAGTTTTCTCTTAGCAGCGCCGACAATTAACCCGATTGTTATCTGGTCCACTTGGGTAGCTTTTCGCGATCAACCGGAAATTGTTTTCTATCGAGTTATCTTTTCTTTGTTCATCGCTACGGTTATCGGTATTATCTTTAGTATCCAAAAAGATCCCCGACCGCTACTACAAACCTCTTTGGCAAAAAGTCTCAATTGGCAACCGCAAACACCGGAAAAAGAATCTATCCCACTACTACTACAATCCGGTTCTTTTCTGATCGGTAATTCTGGGCAAACTTTGCGCTTAGATGAAAGTTTTGCCGCTACTGCTGTCCTACCAGCAGTGCAAGCTATCCCGATGAAAAGGCGCTGGTTAACTTTTGTGGAAAACGTGGTGATGGAATTACGGGAATTAGGAGGAGTGTTAATCTTAGGAAGTGCTATAGCGGCCGGTTTACAGGTGTTTGTTCCCCGGGAATTTGTTCTTAATTTGGGTCAGGATCCGATTACTTCGATCTTGGCCATGATGCTGTTAGCGGTAATTGTTTCGATTTGTTCCACGGTTGATTCTTTTTTTGCCCTCTCCTTTGCCTCTAGTTTTACCAGTAGTTCCCTGCTGGCTTTTTTAGTGTTCGGTCCAATGATTGACCTGAAAGGGATTGGTTTAATGTTGTCTATTTTTAAACCGAGAATGTTAATTTATCTCTTTGCTTTAGCAGCGCAAATGACTTTTTTACTCACCTTGGCTCACAGTTATTTATTTTAGGTCAGTACCCGGATAGTTTTTCCCATGAATTCATCACGTCTAAAAATAATCGCCCCCCAATTTATCGATGTTATTGCCCTAATCGGTTGGGGTTCGTTACTATTTAAATACTGGATAACTGGACAGTTAAATTTACTGATACATCCTAATTATTTTATCCTGGTTCTCATCACCAGTATTGCTTTATTTGTTCTGGGAATAGTCAAGCTTTGGACATTATTAAAACAGTGGCAAAAAAAGATTAATTTAGATAGTAACGATAATCGATCGCATATTACCATTCTTCCCCAACATTTTGGCTCAGGTTTATTAGTAATCACTGCCCTTTTAGGCCTATTTATTGCCCCGCAGCCCCTCAGCAGTCAAATCGCATTACAGAGGGGAATTAGTGAATCTTTACCCCTAACTCGCTTGCAAACTCAATCCTTTGGCACTACCGTTAAACCAGAGGAAAAAAGTTTAATTGAATGGGTAAGAACTTTGAATGCTTACCCCGAACCTGATGCTTACACGGGACAACCGGTAAAAGTCACAGGTTTTGTGGTGCAATTGCCCCAATTACCCGATAATTATTTATTAATTAGTCGCTTTATCCTTACCTGTTGTGCCGTGGATGCTTATCCCGTGGGTTTGCCGGTGAAACTATCAGGAAGTCGCGGTCAATATCCCAATGATACTTGGTTAGAAATCACCGGAGAAATGGCCACGGAATCTTTACCCGTAGAGGTGGGAAAATCAACCACCAGAAGACAATTAGTAATTAAGGCTAAATCCGTGAAATCTATACCCACTCCTGTGGATCCCTACGGATATTAACAGTTAACAGTTATCAGTTATCAGTTGTTTCTAACCATCTACTATAATGATCAAGACCTTACAACTACAACCGATTGATAAATTAGCGATAACATTAATTGTATCGCTAACCTTAGTAATTGGCGGCTTAATTTGGTTAGGTAATAGCTGTGGTAATCAATGTCTTTTGCAAACCGGTCCAAGGGTCAAGGAATTTAGCTGGGAAAATCGAGAAATTGGCTCAGAAGATCAAGCATTTATTATCACTTTTGATCGCCCCATGGATCATGCTAGTGTAGAAAAAAATCTAGTTATCGATCCTCCGCTGCCGGGTAAGTTGAGTTGGGCCGGAAGACGATTAGCTTATACCCTCACTTCTCCCATTCCCTACGGAGAAAAATATCATCTGCAAATTGAAGGTGCGCGGGAACAATTTCGCAGCGGTAATCGATTAGGACAAACCCTGGCAATTTTTGAAAGAGAATTTAAAAGTCGCAATCGTGCTTTTGCCTATATTGGCACTAATGGGGAAGAACAGGGAAGATTAATTTTTTATAACTTGACCGAGGAGAAGAAAACCCTCTTAACCCCCGCAAATTTGACCGTTATGGCTTTTGAATTCTATCCTGATGGTAAAAAAATCCTCTTTTCGGCCGTGGCGAAAAATCGGGGGATAGAGGGAATTCGTGAACTGCAGCTTTACCAAGTTGATAGCAGTCAATCGCCTCTAAAAATTGAGTTAGTGCTAGACAATAAAGATTATCAAAATAATCACTTTGATTTAGCTAAAGATGGGGAAACTATTGTCGTGCAGAGAATTGAGCGCCGCAATCCGATTAACTTCGATTTATGGGCAGTTAAATCGGGGGAAAAACCCCAAAAATTAAACATCCAAGGCGGAGAATTTTTGATCGCACCTGATAGTAAAACTCTGGCTGTCACCCAGGGGGAAGGAATTGCGCTTTTGCCCTTAAAATTCGAGACAAAACCCCTGGATTTTTTACCAAAATTTGGGCGAATTTTGAATTTTTCTGCCGATGGTACGGCCGCAGCAATGGTGAATTTTAATACGGATAATGCCAAAATGCGTTATATTCGATCGCTTTTTTATGTCAATAATCAAGGATTACAAAAACGCTTACTCAATCTACAAGGTTCGATTATAGATTGTCAATTTAATGCCACCGGTAGTGATTTGTATTGTTTGTTAACCGAGTTAGTTACTAACAGTCAAGAGTACAAAGAAAAACCCTATTTTGCTAAAATAGATGTGAAGACCGGTCAAGTGACTCCCCTACTGGAATTAGCCGATTATCGTGATATTCACATTAGTTTATCTCCCGATGGTTTAGCAATTATTTTTGATCAACTTCGCATCAGTTATGATACTAATCCTACTAATCCCTTGACTACCGATTCGGGAGAAACAATTATCGGTGGTCGTTTGTGGATGTTAATTCCTCCCCTACAAGATGGAGTAAAAGCCAGTAAATCTGATTTAATTGAATTACCTCTAGCGGGAATTCGTCCCCAGTGGATGCCGTAGAATTTCATCATTAAGTTAGGAATTATTTCGATGCTGTCAAACTCAGAAAAATTAGCCAAATTGCGTCAGTATTTTGTTAGTGGTGCCACTCGTTCCTATCAATTCCGTCGTCAGCAGTTAGAGAAGTTAAAACAGGCAATCATTAAATATGAAGCGGAGATCTATGAAGCTTTATATAGCGATTTAAAGAAAAGTCCCGAAGATTGTTGGATTACGGAAAATGGTTTCCTTTTGGTGGAAATTAAGACCGCTTTAAAAAATTTGCGCTCATGGATGCAACCCAAAACTGTTAAAACTAATCTCTTAAATTTCCCATCCTCCAGTCAGATTATTCGGGAACCTTTAGGAGTGGTTTTAATTATTGGTGCTTGGAATTATCCCCTCCAATTGTTATTAGTGCCTTTAGTCGGTGCCATTGCTGCCGGTAACTGTGCGGTATTAAAACCGAGTGAATTTGCCTCAGCGACGGAAAAATTAGTAGTTAAAATAATTGAAGAAATATTCCCCGAAGAATATGTGTTAATTGTCCCCGGAGATGGTGCGGAAGTAATTCCGAATATGTTAGACAGTTTTACCTTTGATCAGATATTTTTTACTGGCAGTACAAAGGTAGGAAAAATTATTTATCAACTAGCGGCAGCAAAGTTAATTCCTGTTACTCTAGAATTAGGGGGAAAAAGTCCCTGTGTTATCGAAGCTGATGCTAATATTTCCGTGGCAACCCGTCGCATTGCCGTGACAAAATTCTCTAATTGTGGTCAAATGTGTATCGCAGCTGATTATATTTTAGTACATCAATCCCAGCAGGAGAATTTGATCAGAGAATTAGCAAACACTATTGTTAATTTTTTCGGTGAAGATGCCAGATTAAGTGCTGATTATGGTAAGATAATCAATGAGAAACAATTTGATCGCCTGATTGACTTTCTCCAAGATGGTGAGATTGTTTTTGGAGGCAAAACCGATCGAGAAAATTTATATATTCAACCAACTTTATTAACTAATGTTTCCCTCGATGCTCCTATTATGCAAGGGGAAATATTCGGTCCAATTTTACCGATCATTGCCTTTAGCACTTTTGAGGAAGCTTTAGCAATTATTGCTAAAAACCCTAACCCTCTAGCTTTTTATCTGTTTACTACTAAGGCAAAAACCGAAAAGAAATGGTTAGAATCTGTCCAGTTTGGGGGAGGTTGTATTAACAACAATAGTTTTCATTTTACTAATCCTAGTTTACCCTTTGGTGGTCGGGGAAATAGCGGTATCGGTAGCTACCATGGTCGTTTTTCCTTTGAGAATTTTAGTCATAAAAAAGCGATTATGAAAACACCTCTTTGGTTCAATCCCGCTTTAAAATATCCGCCTTTTAAGGGTAAGTTAGGCTTATTTAAGTTATTAGTTCGGTAAAAAGCTATAGTTTAAGTTAAAGCTTTTAAGAGAGCTTGAAATTTAAGCTGAATTTCTGCTAGTTCTTTTTCCGGATCGGAACCGGCAACAATACCCGCACCGGCGTATAATCGCGCTCGATCGCCTTCAATTAAGGCCGAACGAATACCAACAATAAACTCACTATTATTTTGACAATCGATCCAACCCAAAGGAGCGGCATAAAGAGAGCGATCGAAGGTTTCATAATGACGAATTTGTGCTAAAGCGATCTCCGTGGGAACCCCAGCAACAGCAGGAGTGGGGTGTAGTTGGGCAACAATTTCGAGGGGATGGATGGAGGGTTTTAGTTTGGCATGGATAGGAGTCCAGAGATGTTGAATATTGGAGAGTTTTAACAATCTAGAGGGAGAATTTTGCGGATTTAAGCCAATTTGTCGCAGTTTTTGGTTAATAAAGTCACTAACAGCCCGATGTTCCCGTTGTTCTTTTTCACTAGCGAGGAGTTTATTGGCTAAAAGAGCATCTTCGATCGCATTTTCTCCCCGGGGAGCGGATCCCGCTAAAGCATCGGTGATTAATTGCCCCTGATGGACAGTTAGCAAGCGTTCGGGACTAGCGCCGATAAAATGATCTCCCCGTCCATTGCCGAGGGAAAAAGTATAGCAATCGGGATGACGCTGACGCAAATTATCGAGACAGTTTACCAGATGAAAAGGACGGGGAGAAATCACGTCAAGAGCGTGAGCGAGGACAATTTTGCTAAATTTTTGAGCATGGATAGATTGGAGTGCATCGGCAACAGCCGCTTGAAAATTATAGGTAGGATGAATATAATAACTACAGGGAGCCTGGTGGGGATTTTGTCGGCAATTGCTCGAGTTATTTTGGATAATTTTGAGGTTGTTGATAGTTTCTTCGAGGGAGTTTTCTATTTCTTTTTCGCTGGTGATTAGGAGATTGGTAAGGAAAAAATATTCCGACTGTTTTTTGATAATTTGAAACTTAGGCAGGGTTAGGGTAGCTGAGGGAAAGGGGGTAGCTCTTTCCGAGTCGAAAAAAGTGAAACTACAAAAGATGCGGGGAGTAATCTCGCTATAGTTATCAATTTTAATAATTCTTTGTTGACAGTTTTCAATAAATTTTTGAGCTTTTAAAAAACGTTGTTTGCCGTGGAAAGTGGCAGCAAAGGCGATGCCGTAGCCGAGAAAAGCGGTTTCTCGTTCGGGATTTTCCCAATAACAATGGGTGGGATAGCTAGAGGCAATCCGAGAGAGAATTTCTAGGGGATCAACGGGGGAAATTTTTTGACAAAAACTAACGATCGACGGATTTCCCTTTTCTGCGGCTAACAGTTGCGGGTTGAGGATAAAGTTATAGAGGCCGCGAAGATCAGCAATCGGACTATCAGGATAGGAAAGGCGAGGAACGGCAGAAGTCATGTCAAGTTTTTTGTATTTTTTGCAAAAAAACCATGATTAATGGTATGTAATCCCCACAGATGTGGCCAGAGTCAGCAATCTCTTTTTAACTATGGTATCGGAGAAAGGGTCTTTAGGCAGAAAGGGAAGGGGATATTTGTGACGATTAACCGCATTGGAGACAAATGAAGGCTTAAAATCTCCAGAGATGGCTATTATTTAAATGGGCAAAAAAATTAATTTAATAACTGCTACTTTACAAGTTTGTGGAAATTGCCACCACGGGACAAGTGGGGATACATTGTTCACAAACCACACAACGGGAACGCAAAAACTTAAGACGAAAACTTTCGGGATCAAGGGTTAAAGCTTCCGTGGGACAAACTCCCGTACATAAGCCACAATCGACGCATTTTTCTTCATCAATGACGATTTCGCGACTAACTTGGGAAACGCCAATATTTTGTAATTGTAACCATTCGATCGCCGCTTCTAACTCATCGATATCTCCCGATAATTCTAATACTAATGTTCCCACTTGATTGGGGGCAACTTGGGCGCGGATAATATTAGCTGCGATGTTAAAATCCTTCGCCAGTCGATAGGTAACGGGCATATGGACGGCTTTTTTGGGAAAAGTGAGAGTAACGCGTTTTTTCATGCAGCCTTTCCGATCAAAGAATCTTTTTTTGCTTATTTGCCGAAAACGGCTGGAATTACAATAGTAGCAGTAGCGGCAACGATTAGACCAAAAGCCAAATTAACTACCTGTTGATCAGCTTTTTGGTAGGTATCGATGCTAAGACTAAGTTCACGGATTTGGTTGATCACGTCTCCTAGCTTTTTTTCAATGTTTTGAAGGTTACTTTCTAAAGTTTCTAATCGCCCCTCAATTGTATGAACGTCCCCTTCTAGCCTTTTTAGCTGTCCCTCTATTCGATCGAGTCTTTCTTCGGTCATAATTATTACCCATCTCTAACTTAATTGTAACTCAATCGACACCAATACTAAAAGAGCGCAGCAATCGTTACAATAGGACAAAGTAAACTTTGATTAAATGTCCATGACAGCCACCACACCCACCAACAAAACCAGAAATCTGCTGCTGGCAGTAACGGCAGTTATCCTTAGTGTAGCGATTTTCTTCGGGTTTCAAACCACCGCTAGTTCCGTATCTTTGGAAGCGCAAGCGGAAAAAGCGACACCTTTCGAGCTTGCCCTCAGCAATGGTAAACCCACCCTGACAGAATTTTATGCTAATTGGTGTACCAGTTGTCAGGCGATGGCCCCTGAAATTGCCGAAATTAAAAAACAATACGGTAATGCCATTAATTTTGTCATGCTCAACGTTGATAATAATAAATGGTTGCCGGAAATTCTCCGTTATCGCGTGGATGGTATTCCCCATTTTGTCTTTTTAAATAATCAAGGACAACCAGTTGCCCAAGCGATCGGAGAACAACCAAAATCAATTTTAACTGCTAATTTAGAAGCACTTTTAACCAATTCTACCCTACCCTATGCCACCACTACGGGACAGGCTTCTGATTTTAATATCCTTGCGGGCGCTAGTCAAACCGATCCTCGCAGTCACGGCAGTCAAGTTAAGCAGTAATCAGTTATCAGTAATCAGTAATCAGTAATCAGTGGAAAGCTCATGGCTGAAAGCTATCATTCAAGAGTCAACAGCTTATCAATAAGTACATTTCATTGACTGAATTTTTTAACTATGGCGATTATTGTCCAACATTTGACCACAGGTAACGAATATATATTCCTAGGAGTTATTGGGGGTGAAAGTAAGAATATTTTACCCACCAAAATGTTAGGAGATT
This sequence comes from Microcystis sp. LE19-10.1B, assembly GCF_027530565.1. Taxonomy (NCBI): domain Bacteria; kingdom Bacillati; phylum Cyanobacteriota; class Cyanophyceae; order Chroococcales; family Microcystaceae; genus Microcystis; species Microcystis sp. LE19-10.1B. The sequence goes on from NZ_JAPZQM010000176.1 coordinate 20,151, forward strand.
TTTTCGCAACCGAGACTCCAGATAAATCTCGATCGCTGACGGTTTGTGACGATCAAGGCCGCATACTTTGGTTTCCCGTCACAGAAATGATTGTGGTGGAGGTAGATGGTCAAAAACCCGAAGAATTATTACCAGAAATTATCCCTCCTGAACCAGTTCCTTTACAATTAGATAAAGAGAATCAACCTCAGTCCCCAGAAAATCAAGGAAACATCGATGAATTTGCCGAAGATGACGATTGGATCTAGAATTAAATATCTAATTTTAGCGGTAATAATTGCCCTATTTACTATTGGCTTTAATTCCCTCTATTCTGTTTCTCAAAACTCGATCGCTTCCTTCCCCGTTGCCGAAGTTAAACCCCAATATCTTAACGATTGGACACCGGAATTAGAGGCAGAATTTCAACAAAGGGCCAAGCAAGTTATTAACCATTTTGCTAAGGCAGAAAGTTATGGCAATTTGTGGGGAGAAAACGAGAAAAGATCCTATCCTATGGCCATGTTTGATTTCTTGGCAGGAAACCGGCAAAAAGCCCTAGATTTCCTGCAGCAGGATGACCCACAAAAACGGGAACAGGCCCACACCGATTATATAGATTATTATTTTTCTTTTACCCTAAAAGGACAAATTAGAAAATATTTTCTGCTCGGAAAGTATCTCGATCCAGTTTATCGTCAGAGAATGTATAATGCGGCGAAAATTTGGACAGAAACCGACCCTTTACAACGGCCCCATCCTGTCCACGGTACGGGCCAAGGAACGGGTAATGATTGGAGTATAACAAGACGGGGTTTATGGGTAGATAGTCGCAATACTGATAACCTGCGAGCGATGCGCGAAACATCGGTTTATCTGATGGCCGAAGAAACCGGAAATGAAGCAACTCGTCAAATTTATAAAAGTAAAATTAAGCGTTACGTTTCAGCTTTATATAACATCGGTATGGGAGAATGGGATTCAGAAGTTTATCACGGTCACACCTTTGCTCCCTATCTCAATCTCTACGATTTTGCTCAAGATACGGAAGTTAAACAATGGGCAAAAATGGCCTTAGATTGGTTATCCATGGCCGCTAGTGTTAAATATTATCGCGGTGGTTGGGGTGGCCCTGTAAAACGCGATTATGGTGGTAGTAATGGGGCAATGCGATCGGGTGCAGCCCGCACTTTTTGGCTATACTTTGGTGATACTCCCGTCCCCAATAATCGCCCGGAATTGGACTCTCTTTATCTAATTACCAGTGGTTATCGTCCTCCTTTAGCAGTGATGGAATTAGCCCGAAAAAACTTTAATAAACCGGTAGAAATTCTCGCCAGTAAACCCCTGTATGAAAACTGGAAACCGGGCAATAATCAAAGTCCAGGTTATTGGGAAACTCAATTTATCGGGGCTAGTTATCAAATGGGTAGTCTGGCGGGAACTTTCCCCGATGGCGATGTGGCCCCGTTTAAATTAATGGCCTTTAATCAACACAAAGGGGTGGATTTTTTTGTGGCTAACACTGGCAAAAATGGCGTAAAACCGGGCAAAAATCCCGGGGATGAGATCGGACAATATCGTAATCTTTTAATCTGGTTACGACCAGCAGATCAAGCTTTTTTCTGGCAATTACCGAAAACCGCCAAGGTAGAAAAAGATGATAATATCTGGTTTATTCAATTAGAAAAAACTTGGTTAGCTCTGAGATTAATAAATCTTTCTTCTCCTGAAATGATCGAGATTCCTAATTCCCCTTATCCCGATGATAATACCTACCAAGCTTTACCCACAGGTAACAATTATGCGGGTTTTGCTCTGGAAGTGGGAGAAGCGGCAACCCAGGGCAGTTATGAGAATTTTAAGAGCATATTTAAGCAAAAAAGTCAAGTAAATTTAACTCAAATTAATCAGGGCAGGGTTTTATTTAAAGGCAGTCAAGGGCAGAGTTTACAATTGACCTATAATCAAATCAATCTACTGCCGATTTTAATTCGTAACGGTCAAAAGCACGATTGGTCAAAAAATTTCGCCCTTTATAACAGTTTAAGTCGAGATAACTCTCCTGTTTCTTTGGGTTGGAAAAAGGGCAAATTAACCGTCAAAGCAGGGAAATACCAGTTTTCCAATGCCTTGATCCTCTCCTCTCCTTAAGTTAGATATTCTCGATTATTTATTCAGCAAACCCTAGTTATGAGGAGAGGCAAAAGGCAGCTTTGTTCGCCCCACTTCCCCACTTCCCCACTTCCCCACACCCCACACCCCACTTCCCCACGAAAAACTTTTTCAGCAGACCCTATTTATGGGGATTGATCAGACCATTTGCGCTTGATTTAAGAATTCTTGCAATTCTTCTCCTTCGATTACTTCGGTGGTCAAAAGATTAGCGGTAATGGACTCTAATAAATTGCGGTTGTGACTGAGAATTGCTAGGGCTTTTTGGTAACTAGCGTCGATAATTTGTTTAACTTCTTCATCGATCGCTTTGGCCGTATTTTCCCCGATCGAACGGCGGGGACTACCCTGATTATTACCTAAAAAATTAGCCTGTCCTGTTTTATCGTAGGCTAGGGGTCCTAGGGATTTACTCATACCATACATTGTCACCATTCTTTCAGCAATATCCGTCGCCCTTTGTAAATCATCGGAAGCGCCATTAGTGACACTGCCAAAGATTAATTCTTCGGCTGCCCGACCGCCCAATAACATAGTAATTTGTTCTTTAAATTCGGTTTCTGTCATCAAAAAACGGTCTTCCGTGGGAATTTTCAGGGTATAACCCAAAGCGGATAAACCCCGGGGAACGATCGAAATTTTCTCCACCCGACCCCCTCCCGGCATAACAGCACCAACTAAAGCATGACCAACTTCGTGATAAGCGACGATTTTCTTTTCTTTTTCGGATAAAACCCGACTTTTCTTTTCTAAACCAGCGATAACTCTTTCTATTGCTTCTTTAAAATCAATTTGACTGACTCTTTCCCGATTATTGCGGGCAGCCAAAAGAGCCGCCTCATTGACGAGGTTGGCTAAATCGGCACCGGCAAAACCGGGGGTTTGGGTGGCGATCGCTTTGAGGTTAACATCTTCACCCATCTGGACTCGTTGGGCGTATATTTCCAAAATTGCCAATCTTCCCGCTAAATCGGGACGATCCACCAAAACTTGGCGATCAAAGCGCCCCGGACGCAATAAAGCGGCATCAAGAGTCTCTGGGCGATTGGTGGCGGCTAAAACGATGACGACGGCTTCTTTGGGGCTAAAACCGTCCATTTCTGTCAAAAGTTGGTTTAAAGTCTGCTCGCGCTCATCATTGCTGCCGCTAGTTCCCGATCCCGAACTTCTCGATTTACCGATCGCGTCCAATTCATCAATAAAAATGATGCTAGGGGCATTTTTCTTCGCTTGGGCAAATAGATCCCGCACCCGGGCTGCCCCGGTCCCGACAAATAATTCCACGAATTCCGAGGCCGAAATGCTAAAAAACGTCACTCCCGCTTCTCCCGCGACCGCTTTTGCTAAGAGGGTTTTTCCCGTCCCCGGCGGTCCGACCAAGAGAACACCCTTAGGAATACGCGCCCCAATTTTATTAAAGCGCTCGGCATCCTTGAGAAATTCGACAATTTCCTTTAACTCGGTTTTTGCTTCCTCGGCCCCGGCCACATCACCGAAGGTAATCGGATATTTTTCGCCGTCTCCGTAAACTTTAGCGAGATTTTTATTAAAAAGCAGCGATTTACGCGTGTCATCGTTGCGATAGAACAGAAACTGCATGGCGGCGACTAAAATTAAGGGAGGAACCACCCAAGCGAGGAGAGTGGTGATCCAACTGTTTTCGGCCACAGGAATCGCCTCGAAGATTACGCCTTTTTGCTGTAATAGTTGGGGTAATTGGGGGTTATCGACTGGAATCGTGGCCAAGACTCGTCCGGGGGCTAGATTACTGCTTGGTTTGCTGGCCAGAGAACTAGAATCACTGTGAAAGGGATTACTTGATTCTGGGGGATTAACGGGGGGATTACCCGGAATAGCCAGGGATTCTAAAGGATTTTTTAATTGATACAAGATGACTTGATTGCCAATTCTGACCTTACTGATGTCGCCCCGTTCCACTTTATTGATAAATTCGCTGTAGGGTTCGAGGGGAATATTGGATAATTCTGAGGGACGAGGGATAAGAAAATAGCCTAAAGCGGCAACACCAGAACAAATGATCAGGATTTTGCCTAACAGAGGCAAACGCGACCAGGAAAATTGATTATCTTCTTGATTAGTCATAATTTTTAGGGTGGGTCAGAGTGAAAATGCAAAGTTTATACTAACACAGCAATTCCAAATTCAAACGGTAGTGTAGGATACAGAATTGATTTCGCTTCTGTCCCTCAAAATAGAGTGAACGAGTTGCCCATTGGGTTTTGCAGGAATGGAAGTCCAAGATTTGAGTTTTATAGGGATGCTGAGCT
>NZ_JAPZQM010000721.1:0-3364 GCF_027530565.1 Microcystis sp. LE19-10.1B
GAAATATTATGGAGATTTTTAAAATATGAATGGATTGAATTTAGCGCCTATAAAGACCGAAAGAGCCTCCTCGCTTACGTTAAAAAAGTGCTGGACAATTTTGGAGGCGAGTATGTAATTAATTTTGCCTAGGTACTTATAAGCGAAATTATGAGGGAGATTATCGCTGTCATAAGGAGGAAATAGAGCAAATGTTTCGCGATGCCAGCAATGAACCTCAAGATTTTCAAGTTTTAGATAATTTTAATCTCAACGATATTGATCCTGATACTCTGAAAGTATTTCGCCAACGGTTCAGCAATCGCGAACCCGATCATCCTTGGTTAGCATACAATGATCAACAATTACTCCATCAGTTAGGAGGATGGCGACGAGATAGAAATTCTAGCAAAGAAGGATTAACTGTAGCGGGTTTACTCATGTTTGGACGAGAACGCAGTATTTTAGATGCTTTCCCCCATTATAGTCTCGACTATCAGGAAAAATTATCTGACGATCCTGAAAAAAGATGGACATATCGCTTAACTCTTGATGGTAAATGGGAAGCTAATTTACTTAACTCTTATTATCGTGTTTATGGCAGATTAATTAATAATTTAGATGTTCCTTTTCAATTAGACAAAGATGCCGTTCGTAAAGATGAAACCCATGTTCATGAAGCTTTAAGAGAGGCTTTAGTTAATACTTTAATCCACGCCGATCACCAGTCGTCACGGCCTATAAAGGTGGTAAAATCTATCGATGGCTATCTGTTTTCTAATCCTGGTCGTCTGAGAATTCCCCTACAGCGTCTCTATGAAGGCGGTACTAGCGATCCTCGTAATCCTCATCTACAAAAAATGTTTCAAATGCTCGGATTAGGTGAAAAAGCTGGCTCTGGATTTGGGAAAATTCTTCGTGCTTGGAAAGAACAACAATGGTTGAGTCCCCTAGTTTCGGAAAAACTTGACCTAGAAGTTACATCTGTTAATTTACCGATGACAAGTTTTATTCCCGAAGCAGTTGAAGTGGAATTAAAAAGGATTATCGGGGATGCTTACCGTCAGTTAGGTGATCTTGATAGGATAATATTAGTATTAGCGCATCAGTTTGAGGAAATTAGTAATACTGACATTCAGCGTTATCGATCAGAACATCCCAGAGATATTAGCGAACGCCTTCGTAATTTAGTTCAAAATGGCTGGTTACACCAGTCAGGTAAGTGTCGGGGAACACGCTACACCCTACCGAACCAGAATTTTTCAGCGCAACTTTCTCTATTACCAAGCTCCGAACATTACCCACCAAGCTCCGAACATTACCAACAGTTAGAGGCAATTGCTGAACCCATACGCAGAAAAGGCCGCATTAGTAAAGACTCGGTACGAAAAGTGATTCTTGAACTATGCTCCCAACAATATCTACCCCTCGGAACATTAGCTCAACTGCTCGGAAGAGAACCTGATACTATTCGTAATCACTATGTCAACCCGATGATAGATGAGAGATTGCTGGAGCTTAAACACCCCCAACTAAGGAACCATCCTCAACAAGCTTATCGAACAGTATCTCGATCGCATTTCCTATCAGCGCAAGATGAGTAAACACCCGCTCCTCAAATCCGAGAGATTAAGGGGACTACATCGGCAAGCCACTAATTTAGCGATCGATAGCTAACTTATCACTTAACATTTCCCTGACGATTTTAGCGGTAGCGGGGGCTAATAAAACCCCGTTACGGTAGTGTCCCGTGGCCAGAATAACGTTATCGTATCCGGGCAAATATTCGATGATGGGAGCGGATTTTTTCTCCGGTCGCGGTCGCTTACCGGACCAAGTACGCACGATCGCACCCGCGGCCAAAGAGGGACAAAAAGCGATCGCCTGTTGATACACTTGCTCTAATAGGGCAGTATCGGCGATAATTTCGCCCTTTTCGTCCATAAATTCCACCGTTGCCCCAATCCAGTATTCCGCTCGGGCCAAAGGCAGAATATGCAGGTCATTTCCCGTTAAAATCGGCTTAAAATCGGAACTTTCTAAGGGTTGCGTCAATTTTATCTGTAAAGCTTGCCCTAAAACCGGTCGGATTTCCACTGGATGGGTAAGAGTTTCGGTTAAAGCAGTGGAACCAATTCCCGCACAAAGAATCAAAAAGTCGGTTTCCTCTATACCATTGGAACTATAAACCTGGGTGCATTGCCTCAAATTAGAGCCATGAAGCTCTGTCTTCCCAAAATTTTCAACTTTTACCCCAAATTGACATTTTACCCCCCTTCTTGCCGCAGCATCGACGAGGGCTTCCGTGAGCAGGGCCGGATTAATTTGATGATCCCTGGGAGAATAGATGGCACCATGGAGATGATCGCTGGCCACTTGGGGACATTTTTGGTTTAAAGTCTCTTTATCCCAGATTTCTAGACAATATCCCTGTTCTTGGCGGATTTCGGCTAACTTGCGCCAATTTTCTTCGTCTTCGGCACTCGATCGCAGTAGGACAATACCATCACGGTTACAGGGAATAGTCAGTCCGGTGAGGGATTCTAGCTCAGGAAGGAGGGTTTCGTAACGTTTTAAACTTTCTTGCCGCAGTTTCCAGGCTCTACCTTTAGTTTTATGGCTGATAATACCCATTAAAATCCCTAAAGCTGCCCCGGTTGCTCCTTGTCCTGGTTTTTTTTCATCGATGAGGGTAATTTCTAATCCTTCGATGGCGCTTAATTCGTAGGCAATGGTGGCCCCCACTATTCCCGCACCGATGATGACAATTTTAGTCATAAGACCTCTTGCAAAAATCAAAAATCTTCCTTTAGGTGAGGAGTCAGGAGCCAGTAGCCGGTCGTCAGGAGAATTAAGAATGAGCATTAATCAATTAAATGCTCTATTTAGGGATTTTACGCAATTTTATGTCTATTTTTCTCATTTTTGCCCTCTCAAAAATTAATTATGCAAGAACTCTATAAACTCTAGGGGCTATTTTTCTAGCAGCAACAGGACTAAAAAAGGTTTGAGGCTGCATCTCACATTTGCAGAAATACGGACAATCAGCAATTATCAGTGACTTTTAAATTATTACAAATATATCAGCAGCTGCGTGTAAGCATCCCACCGGAAAACTAATGCGCTCCGGGGTTTGGGGGCGGCGCCACGCCCCAACGGGTAGGGCTGTTTCATTCTCCCATCAGAATATCAAAAGTAAAAGCGATCACTATCAGGTAAAATGAGAAGTGACCGCCAACCTTTCAAATATATGTTGAGCTTAATAGAAAAACTGAAACAAGTCAAGGACTTTCGGAAAGATCAAGGAAAAAGACACCCTTTATGGATAGTATTAGTAGTAATAATACTGGGAACAATGCTAGGATACTCAGGTTAGAGAGAGCTA
>NZ_JAPZQM010000705.1:0-1114 GCF_027530565.1 Microcystis sp. LE19-10.1B
AAAACTTTTCTGACTTTTCTTCAGCCATTTATGAATGTTTGAATGATGCCCATTTGAAACATAAAAAAGAACTGGATTCCTTGCTGACTCTACGATTTCAGAAGTTTAATAAATCTCAGATTATGAACGTCTAAAGTATAAGTGAAATCATTGATTAAGAGACCTGTACTTTTCAATGACTTTTTCAGCAGACCCTATAGTAGAAATGGAACTGGGAATCGGAACGATGATCGAGCGACACAGAAGGAGATTGGCTAACGGGGAGGAGCGGGTCTATACCTACGGGGTTGGAGCGGACGGTGAGCGTCAGTCTTTGTCGATCCGTTCCGTTGATGATTCCCTTTCAATCCCCTGCTATAGGCGAGCAGAAAAAGAGCGGGTGGTGGCCGCCCTACTAGCCAATGCCAGTTTGTTGGTGGTGGGGGAAGCTGGTGCGGGAAAGACCTTTTTAGCGGAGCGGGTAATTGAGGACTTGTGGGGGCGGGGGTTTCCGGTGTCCGCCCCTGCTATCGGCACGGTCAAACAGATGCTTCTGGAAATCGCCGGGGATTTGGGGGTAGATACGGAGACGCTAGAGGGCAAACCGATGACGGCACAACAGTTACAGGAAACCATCGCCGAATGGTTAGAAAATAACGTCGCTTTTCTGGTCATGGACAATGCCCACAGGTTTCCCGTTTCCCTGCGTTGTTGGCTGGAAAAACTGCATTTACAGGGACAGCCGATATTATTATTGGCTACTTACCCCCCGGCCCGAGATATTTTTTTGAAGCTTCCCCGCATCGAATTGGAAGCTTTACCAGAAAGGGCGATCCGCGAAATTATGGAAGGGGAAGCAAACGATTTGGGATTGCAGGTGACACCGGGTAAACTGGCCGATTGGCAACAACGGGCGATCGGTAATCCCATGTTAGCGAAACGGGTGGTCAAGGAAGAATATTTAGGATTGGAGGGTAATAATTTTGACATCCTCGCCGCCGTAAAACGGACGGCGATTCCCAAACCTCACGATTTAGGTTTCTGCTTCTTTCCCTTGCGGGGTTCCGCACCTGCCTTAACAGATTTACTCTGTTCTGGTCTTATGGTCGCTCTACAGACTGACACCGCAAGCCCT
>NZ_JAPZQM010000373.1:0-1356 GCF_027530565.1 Microcystis sp. LE19-10.1B
ACTATCAGAGGATAGAAAGAAAATAACTTTCACAGATAAGAAAAACATTGGGACGGTTAAACTAAAAGGAACTAGAGACCTAAACTTTTATCCTATAGACCAAATTAAACGAGTTAGAATTGTTAAACGAGCGGATGGTTATTATGTCCAATTCTGTCTTAGCGTTGATATTCGGGAATATGCTAAACCCCTAGAACCAACAAAAAGATGTGTGGGATTGGATGTAGGTTTAAAAGTTTTCTACGCTAATAGTGATGGGGAAACAGTAGAAATACCGCAATACTATCGCCAAGCAGAAAAAAGATTAAACCGACTGAATCGGAAGAAATCTAAAAAGTTTAGAAAAGGTCAACCCCAATCAAACAACTACCAAAAAGCTAGAAAGAGATATGCTAGAAAGCATTTAAGAGTAAGTAGGCAACGTAAAGGCTTTGTCGAAAAAGAGGCATTGCGCGTCATTAAATCTAACGATTTTATCGCTCAGGTCAACTTAAATATTCAAGGCATGGTAAAAAACTCTAGACTAGCTAAATCTATTAATGATGTGGCTTGGTCCACTTTTCGGCAATGGTTAGAATATTTTGGTTTTAAATATGGTAAGGCTACGGTAGCAGTAGCCCCCCATAACACGAGTCAAAATTGTTCTAATTGTGGTCAAAAAGTCCCTAAATCTCTATCTACGAGAACCCATATTTGTCCCCATTGTGGCTATGTAGAAGATAGAGATATTAACGCCGCTATCAACATTCTCAAAAAGGGACTAAGTACGGTGGGACACACCGAAACTAATACGCTTGGGGAGAGATTCCCTCTGGTTTGGTTGGATACGTCCTGCCAGATTAAGGAAACTCAGTGAACCAAGAATCCCTCGCTTAAGCGCGATGGGAGTGTCAACCCCCTCCGACAATAGTAACAATTTCTAATTTATCCCCCTCCTTGATTTCCGTGTTTTCCCAATACTGACGATGGAGGATTTCCCCGTTATATTCCACCGCAACTAACCGAGGATTCATGCCCAAATTTTCTAACATTTGCCCTAGTTTAGTTGCGGGTAAACAGGTTTGAGTTTTGCCGTTAATTTGCAAGGTTATTTCTGACATGGATTTGGATACGAACAAATGAATTAATCGGAGGAGTCAGGAGACAGGAGACGGGAGACAGGAGACAGGAGACAGGAGACAGGAGACAGGAGACAGGAGACAGCTTTTTTCTCCTCACACCCTACACCCCACACCCCACACCCCACACCCCACACCCTACACCCCACAACCTCTTTCAAGTCAGGTAGTCACCTTTTCACCCCCTTGGCCCGCGCGTTTTTAATCGGTACTTTTGGTTCGGTGGCGATGATGTGAA
>NZ_JAPZQM010000443.1:0-1824 GCF_027530565.1 Microcystis sp. LE19-10.1B
GATAAGGCTTTTAGACTTTTTTTCCTCAAAAAGTGCCGACCATTGGAGGGATCGGGGGTAAAATTCCTGGACTTTTTCCCTGAAAATTAGGTAACTGACTACCTCAAAATCGGTAAAACCCCACACCCCACACCCCACACCCCACACCCTGCCCCCACGAAAAACTTTTTCAGCAGACCCTATCTATTTGGGATTTTAATTCGCCGGTGATCATCGCTGTTTACTCGTTCACTGCTTTCAATATTGCAGTAATATTGTACTAAAAATCGAGGTTTCAGGGTGAAAAATGCTATTAGGTACTTAAGTGATTAGCTTTTGTCCCTTGCTTGCCCCACCTCCCACCTCCCCCTTACCTGTACGGACGGGAAAAAAGTTTTTTCGGGTACAGGAAGTATGTAAAATGGAATGTTGATCTTTCTTGGCCTAAACAGCATTTCATGATTTCGAGTAACGACTTTCGGAGCGGTACGACCATCGAGATAGATGGCTCTGTCTGGCGGGTGGTGGAATTCCTGCACGTCAAACCGGGTAAGGGATCGGCCTTTGTGCGAACCAAGTTAAAAAATGTTCAGACCGGCAACGTGGTAGAACGGACGTTCCGGGCGGGGGAAACCTTACCCTCGGCCACGATCGAAAAGCGTACCATGCAGCACACCTACAAAGAAGGCGATCAGTTTGTCTTCATGGACATGGAGACTTTTGAGGAAGCAACTCTCACCCCGGTACAAATGGGCGATCGAGCCAAGTATCTGAAAGAAGGAATGGAAGTCAATATTCTCTTTTGGAATGATCAAGTGTTAGACATAGAATTGCCCACTTCGGTAATCTTGGAAATCACCGATACGGATCCAGGAGTCAAGGGAGATACGGCCACCGGTGGCACGAAACCGGCGATCGTAGAAACGGGAGCGCAGGTGATGGTTCCCCTGTTTATTTCTATCGGTGAAAGGATCAAAGTGGACACTCGGGATGGTTCCTATCTGGGACGGGAATAATTGTGATGAGAAGCCCAGAAATGAGGGCTTAGGGACGGGTTTAGGACTAAAGCCAGTGTTTCTGAGCCTGTTTCCCAAAACTTAGCCGCTAGATGGGAAAAATCGATAGTTTGGTGGGTGCGAATTTGGATTTGTTGCTTTTTATTTGCGAGGGGATTTCAGAGCGGTGACTATTGATTACAACGAAATTCGAGAACTGATCAAAACATTGGCAGCAACGGATATCAGTGAATTTAGCCTGAAAAGTGCAGATTTAGAGCTAAATATCCGCAAAGGAACCGTTAATACTGCCCTTGGGCCTCTCCCCGCTCCCTTGCCGGTGGTGACGGCCCCGGTCGCCGCTCCAGTGGTAGCCGCAGGTCCCACCCCGGTCCCAGAAACCCCCACTGCCGAACCCGTGGCCGCCGCTATGGATAAAAAATGGCTGGCGATTACCTCTCCCATGGTCGGCACTTTTTATCGCGCTGCTGCTCCCGATGAACCCTCTTTCGTGGAAAAAAACGATCGGATCCGTGTCGGACAAACGGTCTGTATCATCGAAGCGATGAAGTTGATGAATGAAATCGAAGCGGAGGTGGCCGGGCAAATCGTCGAAATCGCCGTCGCTAACGGTGAACCGGTAGAATTCGGTCAGACATTAATGTGGGTTAATCCCGAATAGACAGATTGACATCCTCGCCGCCGTAAAACGGACGGCGATTCCCAAACCTCACGATTTGGGTTTCTGCTTCTTTCCCGAAGGATTTTTCGCACCTGCCTTAACAGATTTACTCTGTTCTGGTCTTATGGTCGCTCTACAGACTGACACCGCAAGCCCTGCGGCCAAAAT
>NZ_JAPZQM010000080.1:0-1083 GCF_027530565.1 Microcystis sp. LE19-10.1B
TTTTGTACCAAGCTATGTACTACAAGAAGGATAATGCAAGGTTTTTGAAAGTCCCAATCCTATTTTCTTGCACTAACATCGGACTTTAACAGGTCAAAAGCCTTATTTTAAAAGGGTTTTACCATTATTCAGCAAACCCTAAGTGGGTGGGTGGAATTAAATATAAGATGAACGTAGGTTGGGTTGAAGCATGAAACCCAACGCCCGCATAGTTTACGCTACCGCTGACCCATCCTACAAATAATTGTGCCTCCCTACTTACGCCCGCATAGTTTACGCTACCGCTAACCCATCCTACAAATAATTGTGCTTCCCTACTTAGGGTCTGCTGAAAAAGTTTTTCGGTGGGGGCAGGGTGTGGGGTGTGGGGTGTGGGGTGTGGGGTTTTACCGGTTTTGAGGTGGCCAATTACCTAATTTTTAGGGAAAAAGTCCCTGAATTTTCCTCCCAATCACTCCAATCGCTGGTACTTTTTGATTTCAAAAAAGTCTAAAAGTCTTACCCAACAAGGTTTTTAGATTTATTCAGCAAACCCTACTTAATCCTAAGGGCTGTAACTGTTCCTAGTGGCCAGTTCTAGGGATTGGGGAAAAAACCAAAAAGTTTAGCGGCACCTCCCAAGACAGCAACCACCAAAGCTATCAGAATCCCCCGGTTGGTGAACTCCTGATAACCAACCCGTGCCGTTAATCCCTCGACTTTCTCGTCTAATACTTTAATATCGCCTTTTAAATCTCCCTTTAACCCCTCGATTTTCTCATCTAATACTTTAATATCGCCTTTTAACTCTGCTTTGAGTTCGGCCTGTCCGATTTCTAATTTGGTTAGCCGGTCTTCCACCTTGTCAAATCTCTCATCTACCTTGTCAAATCTCTCATCCATGCGTTTTTCCAGGGAGTCGATTTTACTCTCAATCCTAGTTAGGACGGACTCTAGGGAATAGGTGACGGTTTCGTTAGACATTTTGCTATACTCCTATAGATTTTTGAGTTTTTGATAGCCATTTCTTATAATCCTAAGGGCTGTAACCTTTTCTAGGAGCCACTTTTAGGGATTGGGGAAAAAACCAAAAAGTTTAGCGGC
>NZ_JAPZQM010000573.1:0-2162 GCF_027530565.1 Microcystis sp. LE19-10.1B
CACCACCTTTTAGACTTTATGCTCGATGAGGCCATCCCTGTTACTCGCGTTAATTCTTCTTGATTTTGGATGGGGAGCTACAGGGCAAAAGCGTTTTGTATTCTGTATTCCTTGCTACATTCTGAATTTGGAATTGCTGCATATCGATCATAAACCTTGAGATAGGTTGCACGCCATGAGCGAATACCAATATTACGAATTCCAAGCTATCGATCGCCCCCTCACCCAAGAGGAAAGAGCGGCCATCAGCCAACTATCGAGCCGCGTCAAACCGACGGCAACGAGTGCCAGTTTCACCTACCCGGGTAACGTGGAACGTGATCCGAAGGAATCTTTTTAACTGGAAAGACGATCTGTTACGGTACGGCTGTAATGCCTGATTGTGTCCTATAGGTCTAATAAAGTTGTTAAGTATTGCCCTTATCGATCGAGATCGGGTTAGCTTGGAGATAGCAGTGAGCATTCAGCTTTAAACACTTAATAACTGCTAACCTAATCACTGATAAGGGGGTTTTTTCATGGCTTTTAGCCGTTCTAGCGGTATTTTGCTTCATCCCACCAGTCACCCCGGTCGTTACGGGATTGGAGAACTAGGTAGGGAAGCCTATCAATTTATCGATTTTTTGGCTCAAAGTGGTCAAAAACTCTGGCAAATTCTCCCTTTAGGCCCGACAGGGTACGGTAACTCTCCCTACATGAGTTTTAGTGCCATTGCCGGCAATCATCTCCTGATTAGTCTCGATATTCTTCGGGAGAAAAACCTGCTTAGTGACGCAGATTTAGAGGATATTCCCGATTTTCCCCTCGATCAAGTGGATTTTGATAAATTGATCGCTTGGAAAATTCCCCTACTCAGAAAGGCGGCTAGCAATTTTGTCAAGGGTTCTGACACAATTCTTTACAAACAGTTTGCCGGCTTTTGTGCTGGCAATGCCGATTGGTTAGAGGATTACGCCCTATTTATGGCCCTATCCCACGCTTACCCGGGTAAAGCATGGATGGAATGGCCGACAGAAATTCGCGAACGTCATTGGGGTGCGTTGGAAACACCGAAACAGGAGTTACAAGAGGAGATTTTTCTGCACAAATTCCTGCAATTTGAGTTTTTTGAGCAGTGGTTAGCCTTAAAACGCTATGCTAACTCCCTCGGTATCGAGATTATCGGTGATATCCCCATTTATGTCTCCCATAATAGTGCCGATGTTTGGGCAAATCCGCAGGTTTTCCGACTAGATACCCAAACCGGTAATCCCTTGGAAGTGGCCGGGGTTCCCCCGGATTATTTCTCAGAAACGGGGCAATTATGGGGCAATCCTCTCTATAACTGGGATTATCTCAAAAATACGGGCTTTGACTGGTGGGTACGCCGTTTAAAAGGGGTTCTTTCCCTAGTCGATATTATCCGTATCGATCATTTTCGCGGATTAGAGGCCTATTGGGCCGTGGCTTTTGGCCAGGAAAACGCCATTAATGGTCGTTGGCTGAAGGCCCCGGGTTATGATCTCTTTAATACTATTGGCGCTCGTTTAGGTAAATTGCCGATTATTGCCGAAGATTTGGGCGATATTGACCAAGCAGTCTTAGATTTTCGCGATCACTTTGCCTTCCCCGGGATGAAGATTCTCCACTTTGCTTTTGGGGGTGACGCGGGTAATCCCTATCTTCCTTTCAACGTCGAACGCAACTGTGTGATTTATACCGGCACTCACGATAATAATACCACTGTGGGCTGGTTTCAGGATAACGCCAATGACTACGAAAAAGCGCGACTTTATCAATATCTTGGCGCTCCCAGTGGTCAGGGAGTGGCTTGGGATCTGATTCGACTTGCTTATAGTTCCGTGGCTAATCAGGCGATCGTACCGTTACAGGATGTGTTAGGTTTAGGATCGGATGCGCGGATGAATACCCCCAGTGTCGCAGAAGGGAATTGGTCATGGCGCTATCGTCAGGAAGCTTTAACCGGAGAATATAGCGAGAGATTGCGAGATTTAGTCAATCTTTTTGGCAGAAATCGTTAAATAGGGTTTGCTGAAAAAGCTTTTCCTGGGGGCAGGGTGTGGGGTGTGGGGTGTGGGGTGTGGGGTTTTACCGATTTTGAGGTAGTCAATTACCTAATTTTCAGGGAAAAAGTACCTGAATTTTCCCCCCGATCCCCGCAA
>NZ_JAPZQM010000609.1:0-5129 GCF_027530565.1 Microcystis sp. LE19-10.1B
TCTTGTGTTGGTGTGGGGTAAAATCGAAACGAATAGGCTTTTTCCATGTCTCACATTTTAGCATATATTTCGTAAATGTGCTAATATTTAACAGTAAAGCCGTCGTAGAACGACGGGGTTTCAGACCCAAATTTTCGATGAAGCCGAGAGAGACAATTAAAGTCTTGATTGCCGACGATCACGAGCTAACTTCTTTAGTCCTCAAGACCTTAATTTCCCAGCAGCCGCATCGTCAGGTGGTGGGAATTGCGGTTAATGGTCAACAGGCGATCGCCTTGGCGAAAATTTATCAACCAGATGTAATTATTTTAGATGTACGGATGCCTGTCTTAAATGGACAGAGCGCCGCTATTCAGATCAAACAATTCGACCCTTATGTCCGCATTATCGCCTATAGTTCCTTGGCAAATCTTCTAATGGAAAAAAATAATCAAACTACAGCCTTTGATCTATACTGCCCTAAAGATATATCTTCCCAAGATCTGATCAAAGCGATCGATGACTTGGGAAAATTAGCACAATCGGACAAATCTCAATTCCGTCGGGTCGGATAGTTAACTAAGTTTTTCTTCGGGAAAAGTTGCTTGAAACTCATCGAGTAATTCATCCAACTCCTCAAGAGCTTGATTAACGTCTAATCTCAGACCCCCAATGTCGGGTTTATCGCGCAATTGCAGTAAATAATCCCGTTTATTGGCCATTTGTTGCACTTTATCGATCAAGCTGGTTTTATCCATAATTCACCCTCTGGTACTGACTGCGATTATATATCAGTCAGCCCCTATCAGTGAACAGTGATCGGTGAACAGTGAACAGCCAGTGATCACTGGTAACTAGATCTCCTGCAAAAATCAAAAATCTTCTCTTGGGTGAGCAGACGGTAAACTCCGAGACAGGAGGAGAAAAAAGACAATAGACAGCTAACTGATAACTGATAACTGATAACTGATAACTGATAACTGATAACTGATAACTGATAACTGACTTTCCTATGTCCCCTCTCAATTCTCACCGCACAGAAATAACTACCGTTGCCGATCCTATTTATCTAGAAATCTTTAAAAATCTCTATCAATTTATTGCCGAAGAAATGGGGATTACTCTGCAAAATACGGCGGCAAGTGTCAATATTAAAGAGCGCCTAGACTTCTCCTGTGCTATCTTTGATGAGGTAGGAAATTTAATCGCCAATGCTCCTCATATTCCCGTCCATTTAGGTTCTATGTCCGATAGTGTCAAAAGCTTAATTCAGGATAAAGGTGAGACGATTCGTCCAGGGAATGTTTATCTGGCTAATAATCCTTATAATGGCGGTACTCACCTGCCGGATGTCACAGTAATTAGTCCTATTTTTGACCGCCAAAATCAGGAAATATTATTTTATCTTGCCTCCCGGGGACATCAAGCTGATATCGGTGGAATTACCCCCGGTTCTATGCCTCCCCATTCTGTCCATATTAGCGAAGAAGGAATTTTATTCGATAATTTTTTGCTGGTAGCGGCGGGACAGTTTCGGGAACAAGAATTAATTAATCACTTAACTAATAGTCCTTTTCCTGCACGCAATATCGCCCAAAATATTGCCGATTTTCAGGCACAAATAGCCGCTAATGCCAAGGGGGAAAGAGAATTACATAATATGGTTGAGCGCTACGGATTAGCTATGGTTAAAGCCTATCAACAGTTCGTTCAAGATAATGCGGAATTAGCGGTGAGAAAAGCTATATCTGTCCTGAAAGATGGTGAATTTACTTATTATCTGGATAACGGTGCTGTCATCAAGGTCAGAATTAGCATAGATATTGATAATTGTCAAGCAACCATCGATTTTACTGGCACATCTGACCAGTTAAATAATAATTTTAATGCACCCCTAGCAGTGACAAGAGCGGCGGTTTTATACGTTTTTCGTACCCTTGTGGAGGAGGCAATCCCTTTAAATGCTGGCTGTTTCAAACCCCTCCATTTAATTATCCCGTCTGGCTGTTTTCTTAATCCCGTTTATCCAGCGGCCGTAGTAGCAGGAAATGTAGAAACTTCCCAGGCAATAGTTAATACTTTATACGGTGCTTTAGGCATTCAAGCAGCCAGCCAAGGGACGATGAATAATTTCACTTTTGGCAATCAAGAATATCAATATTATGAGACTATTTGTGGCGGTTCTGGTGCGGGGGCAAATTTTGCGGGAACCGCTGCCGTGCAAACCCAGATGACTAATTCCCGTCTCACCGATCCAGAAGTATTAGAAATGCGCTATCCTGTGTTAGTAGAAAGTTTTAGCATTCGCCCCGATAGTGGCGGCAGGGGACAATATTCTGGAGGTGATGGTGTGATTAGAAGAATTAAATTTCAAGAGGCTATGACCGCCAATATTCTGTCGGGTAATCGCCTGATTCCCCCCTTTGGACTGGCGGGAGGAAAAGCTGGTAAAATAGGACGTAATGCCGTGGAAAGAAACGATGGAACTATCGAAGAATTGCCCGGTACTGCGACTGTAGAAATGAACCTTGGTGATATTTTTATTATTGAAACCCCCGGCGGTGGTGGCTATGGAAATTGCTGAATGATAACTTTAATTTTAATTAAGTACCTAAGCAAAATTAAGTAAGTGGTTATAATTAAATTAAAGATGGATCCCCCCTTAATCCCCCCTTAATAAGGGGGGTGTCTGACGATTTACTGATTAATTTATGACAATTATCTTAGCGATCGAAACCAGTTGCGATGAAACGGCTGTGGCTATTGTTAACAATAACCTGGTGTTGAGTAGTGTGGTTTCTTCTCAAATTGATCTCCATCGTCTCTATGGCGGTGTTGTGCCGGAAATGGCCTCCCGACAACACCTAGAAACCATTAATTTTTGTCTAGAAAAAGCTTGGCAAGAAACGGGGTTAAATTGGTCAGAAATTGATGGAATAGCCGCCACAGTTGCCCCCGGTTTAGTAGGTGCTTTAATGGTGGGAATGACGGCGGCTAAAACCCTGGCTATTGTCCACGATAAACCCTTTATCGGCATTCATCATCTCGAAGGTCATATCTATGCTTCCTATCTCGCTGAATCTGATCTTAAACCTCCTTTTTTATCTCTTTTAGTCTCTGGGGGTCATACCAGTTTAATCCATGTGCAGGCCTGCGGCAAATATCAACAATTAGGAACCACTAGAGATGATGCAGCCGGAGAAGCTTTTGATAAAGTGGCACGATTATTAAACTTAAGTTATCCGGGTGGTCCGATAATCGATCGCATGGCTAAAGATGGTAATCCGCAAGCTTTTCCCTTGCCTGAGGGTAAAATATCTTTACCAACCGGCGGTTTTCATGCCTACGATTCCAGTTTTAGTGGTTTAAAAACTGCTGTTTTGCGCTTAGTAGAGAAATTCGAGCCAGATAATTTACCTGTAGCTGACATAGCCGCTAGTTTTCAAGATACGGTAGCCAGAAGTTTAACCCGTCGGACAATCAATTGTGCCTTAGATTATGGCTTAAAAACTATTGCGATCGGGGGAGGAGTGGCGGCCAATAGTGCCTTAAGAAATCATCTGGAAACTGCCGCCAAAAATCATCATTTAACCGTCTATTTTCCGCCGCTTAAACTCTGTACCGATAACGCCGCTATGATTGCTTGCGCTGCCGTTGATCATTATGATCTTGGTCATTTTTCTGACCTTTCTATCGGTGTTCGTTCCCGTTTACCTTTAAGCGAAGTTATGCAATTATATAAGTAGGGTTTGCGGCAAAAGGTTTTCGGTGGGGGCAGGGTGTGGGGTGTAGGGTGTAGGGTGTAGGGTTTTAACTATTTTCAGCATGAAGCCCAACGCCCGATCATGTTACGCTACCGCTAACCCATCCTATAAATAATTGCGCCTCCCTACTTAATACGTCAGATTTTTAGATATCAGCCGTCAGTATTCAGTATTCAGAATTGAGGAGATTGCTTTTATCTATTCTCCCCATCACCCCATCACCCCACCACCCCACTTCATAATTCATAATTCATAATTTATAATGTTTGGCTTTTTAAATCTCAATAAACCCCCCGATTGGACTTCTCACGATTGCGTGGCCAAAGTCCGAAAAATTCTTAAGACAAAACGAGTCGGCCATGGCGGAACTTTAGATCCTATGGCTACGGGAGTTTTACCGATCGCCGTCGGGGCTGCCACCCGATTACTGGCCTATTTACCCGAAAATAAGGCTTATCGGGCAAAAATCCAGTTAGGACTCAGCACCGATACCGATGATATTACCGGAAAAGCGATCGCTACTTGTCCCTGGCCCGATTTAACTTTAGAGGCAGTTAAGCCGCATTTAGCGGAATTTATTGGCAATATTGCCCAGATTCCGCCGATGTATAGTGCTATTCACCAGGATGGTCGCCGTCTCTACGAATTGGCACGCAAAGGGGAAATAATCGCAGTGGAGCCTCGTCAGGTCAAAATTGACCAAATTACGGTTTTAGACTGGTTAGAGGGCGAATTTCCACAAATAGAGCTAGATATTCACTGTGGATCGGGGACTTATATCCGTTCCCTGGCCAGAGATTTGGGCAAGGTGTTAGCTGTGGGTGGCACTTTAGCCAGTTTAACTCGCACGGAAAGCTGTGGTTTTCAATTAGCCGATAGTATTAATCTGGAAGCTTTAATGGCTAATTCCGAGGGTTTAATTTCACCTCGCATTGCCTTGGCACATCTAGACTGGATTTCTTTGACATCAGAAAGAGTTATCGATTGGTTTCACGGCAGAAAAATTAATCTAACCGATACAAATGTTATGATCGGTTCTCTGGTTGCCGTGGAGTCTTTAGAAGCTCAATTTATCGGCATTGGTGAGATAGTTGTCAGAGAAGATGAATACTACCTACAGCCTAAAATAGTTATTCAGCAATAGGGTTAATAATTAGGGTCTGCTGAAAAAGTTATTGAAAAGTACAGGTCTCTTGATCAATGATTTCACTTAGCTACACCCATAAGCTTTAGTTGTCGATTAATGGTAATGATTCGGTAGTAGTGGCGTAGCTCTCTTGCTTACCTGGTATGAATTGTGTAAAATATTTATTAATAAAAATAATTGGAACCCGCTCAGTCTTTAAACCTCTAGCTTGATCATGACTTTTCTGATAAATATCTTTT
>NZ_JAPZQM010000612.1:0-7954 GCF_027530565.1 Microcystis sp. LE19-10.1B
CTTTTTTTTTACCAGTTTATGTACTACGAAGAGAATAATGCAAGGTTTTTGAATGTCCCAATCCTATTTTCTTGCACTAACATCAGATTTTAACAGGTCAAAAGCCTTATTTTCAAAGGGTTTTACCATTATTCAGCAAGTCCTACTTAATCTTGATAGAAACGACTTTTTACTAAACAATAGGCTCTTTCATCGCCGTCACGACTGGCGGGATCGGAGTTTTCGGTATTACCTACTGTTATATAATCGCAAATTTCCCAGCCGGTTCGCTGTAAAATTCGGCGTAACCCGGCATTAGAAAAGATCCAATAGTTGGTGGAATCATTATTTGCTTCTAGTTCATCGAGTAAATAGGCTAGAGGAATCGCGGAAAGATCGACTCGATTAGCGGCATTACTCACCGTATTAAACTTAGTGACGCGGGTGCTAATCAGGCAATAATTGGCAGATTTTGCTAAGGTTTCGAGGGCATAGTAGGGATTTTTGAGATGGTATAAAATTCCTAAGAAGATGACTAAACTATAGCTTTTTTCTGGAAGGAGAAACTGGGAATCTAAGTTAACATCATGAATCTCCACAGAGGAAGAAAGAGCAGTTTTGAGCAGTTTAACCCCTTGCATAAGATTAAAGTTGGTAGGAGCGTAGTCCACTACCTGCACTTTACAGCCCAAAGATTCCAGAAAAAACGCCAGATCGCCATCGGCACAACCAATATCAACAATCGGTTTTTCCGAGATTAATTCTAGTAGAAAACGGTTTTTACCCGTTAATAGTAATTCGAGAATATCGAAGCAGGTTAAAGTGTTGTAAGGATACCAGCCAAAATTGTCGGGAGCGAGTTTTTCTTTTTCGGCATCTAATTGGACTCGAAACTGGCGGGACTTATTTTTAATGACGCTAATATCGAGAAGTTTCGGACTAATTTCTTGCAGTTCGGGAATGGTTAAGGATAACTGACCTAATCTTTCATAAAGAGCATTTTTTTCCCGAATCATTTCTTGTTTTTCTTGATTCAAACTCTTCAGATGATCTTTGAGAGAATCTCGTTCTTCAATTAAAGTCTCTCGTTCATCAACTAAGCGAGGATATTTCCAGAACTTAAGATATTTCTTGATTTTCATCTATCAATAGGGAGGAATTAATTTTACTGAGTTAGTCTAGGGGGTTTCTGGCTGTTCGATATTTTTACCAAAACCACTCTTATAATACCATTGATCGGGATCATTTGTCAATATATTTACCAAAAATTTTGAGTTTTAAAGTCAGATTATTATTGGCTTTTATCAAAATTAAGCTGAGAATTTTTGCAGATGATTTATTTTTAAGGATTATAGATTCGGGGTAACTTCCTTAGAGAAAAATTGACCTCCTGACTTGAAAGAGGGTGTAGGGTGTGGGGTGTGGGGTGTGGGGTGTGGGGTGTAGGGAAGGAAACCTCTTTCATCTGTGGGGGTGAAAATTTTTTCATCGGGACTGACTCCTGACTCCTCCAATTCTACCGGGGAGTAATGATTAGTTGCGATAATTTTCCAATATTTGGGAAAATCTCGACAATGGGGACAGTATTCAATCAAAACAGTGGTGGAGGATTTTCCTGGCATTCAGTCCAAACCAAGCCTCATCTCCGGGCAATCCGGGGAAAGAGGAGAGGTTGACCGTCATGACAGAAATTATATAGATTAAAATTAGAAAACTTAGGTAAATTGGCAAGATTTTAACTTTTTTCATGATCGAAGTTATCCCGCTTACATAATTAAAATTTTTTCTCTGCTTTTTAGACTTATTTTTGACAAATTTAGCAAGTTTGCCAGAGATATATTATCCTACTCGCCAGCTTCTTTGAGATACTGATTGATATGATAATTCGGGTTAACTTGACAAGAGTTCGAGCGCCTGTAAACGCAAGTTCCGTTAAAGCATTTCTCCCGTTGATAATCTCCGACCGCGGCAGTGTCTTGGTTAAATAATAGATAATTAAAATAAGGTTGTAGTTCCTCGAAATTTTGGTTATCTTTAAGGAAATAAATCGGTACATCTTGGTGTAAGTAGGCGTATCCCCCCGTGTACTGCCACGCCAATCCTTTTACTCCTAAACCGCACAGTTTTTTCTCGCTACTTAAATACTCATAGGCTTGTAATTGTCCGCCGTGGGTTTGCCAGTGAGTATAGCCCGGTTTTTGCCAAGGCGGTCCGAAATTAAAAGTCTGGTCCGTATTAAAACGCCCCGCCAGCAACCAAGAGAGAAAAGCCCAAAGAAGTAAACTACTAAAAATAACGATAGTTTTGCCGGCGAGGGAACCTCGCATTAACGATAAACGCGAGACGAGAGTGGCGATTCCCAAACCAGCGAGAATAATAATTAGTGGTAGGGCAGGGAACATATAGCGATATTCTTTGTGACCTAAAAAGCTGTGAGAGAGGATAATAACTAGGGCCAGAAGGGCGAGAATCCAGTGACGACGAGCAGCGATTGCACAGAAGACGAGGATCGGAAACAGCCACCAAGACCAATTGAGGGCTAACCAAGTAAAATATTGCTGCCAGGGGGATACGCCAAAACTATTAAATTTTCCTTCAAAAATATTAATCCAGATCAGTTTCCAAATCGATTGGAAGGGGGTGGACCAAGTGAAAGCGTCTAAAGCACCCCCCAGCAAAACCGGACCGATAAAACCGAGGGCAAGGGGCAGTAATTGTGGAAAATTTTTTTGTCTAACTTGATAAATGAGGGCGATGGCGATGGCAGGCAGTAAATGAAATCGAAGATAGGTGGTCAATCCATAGAAAAACCCTGTCCAATACAGTCGCTGACGAGAGGGGGGATTTTTGCCGTAACATCCTAAATAAACGCCGACTAGCAGGGAATAAGCGGCCATAACTTCGGTGAAGGCTTTCGGGGCAAAATAGATAAATTCAAACCAAATCGCACAAATACCGCCAGTGAGGATAGCGCCGGCCAAACCGATGCTTTCGTAGGCGATCGAGAATCCGATCCAAACGGGAATTAAAGATAGTAAACTGAGGAAAATCTTGATGCTGGCCAGATAGCCACTGGCTCCTTCCGAAAAACCAGCAGTTAGCTTCATAATCCCGCCAAGAATCCCCGGAAATAACCAAGAACGAATCCCGTCCCGAAAATCCCAAGGTATCATCCCATTGCCAAAAGCTAGTCGATGACCCTGTTCTAAGGTCTGAAAAATTTCATCCGGCCAGAGAATATTAGGATAAGAGAAAGCGGCATTTAGACGCAGGAAAAGCGCAAAAATAAGGATTAATAACAACCAAACTCTAGAATAATTTAACTGACGAATCATGTTGGCAACTAAGGACAAGATGTTTGCTTTAGGGGAAAATATAGGGATTTTTAACGGGGTAATTATTGTTACTGGGCTATCAAGCTAATGTTTTTTAGCATATTGCTGATGGTAATGTCAATCTCTTAAGTTATAGTTTAGTGGGGAGAAAGTGGGGAACTTTTCTGCCAGAAATGAGTCCCTTGCCTAGAGTTGGCTATAAAGATGAGTTTGCCCTTTGATATCCCTGAGAATTTACGAAGGAGAAATTATCGAGATGACTTAACCTCGATAATCGGGTATTTAATCGCTCTGGGTTTGTCAAAAAATTTAACCGTCAAACCATGATACAATAGCGCGGGTTCACCCCAAAAGATAAATAGCGAGCCAATTTCAGAATAATGCTGCAACGAGATTTTCCATTTAAGAATTTTGAAAAGTTTGATTACCGTCTATTTCTGGGTGTATTAATTACTGGATTAGGTTTTATCTTAAGATATTATCAGTACGATTCCTTGCCTCCCTATAACTGGACTCAAGATGAATTTGCCTTTGCTTGGAGTGGCATGAGTTTGATTCAAGATGGAGTTCCTACCAGTTGGTCTTTCCTCAGTCCCACGGATGATTTTTTGGTGACAGTTTGGGAAAAAACTGCTGTTCGTTATCGTTTTGTTACCCCTTGGTTTGATCATCCTCCCTTGTTTGGATTAATTGTGGGTATGACGGCTATTTTATCGGGAGCAAAGGAATTTTTTGACTGTAGTTTAACAGTAATTAGAATTCCTTCTTTAGTTTTTGGCACTCTCTCTATTTTCTTGCTTTATTTATTAGCTTTACGTTTGACTAATACCGGTGTGGCGATTATAACTTCTTTAATTTTTTCCACTAACCCCAATACGGTTTTTTTATCTCGTTTAGCAGTTAGTGAAAATTTATTATTATGTCTAAGTTTAGCGGTAGCAATTTTATTCCTTCAGTACGGTGAAAAGTCTCAAAAAAAGTATCTATACTTGGCTATAGTTCTAGGTGGTTTAGCACCTTTAGTTAAGGTGACAGGATTATATATTCTAGGTTCTCTAGTCGCTTTACTATTATTACAAAAAAATTGGCGAGATAGCTTAATCGCTTCTCTGACGGCAGTTTTATCCTTTGGTTTGTATTACCTTTACGGTTGGTTTTATGATTTTAGTTGGTTTTTAACTACTCTCCAAGAACATAAAAATCGCTTTACGGATTTTGCTATGTTAAAAAATCTAGTTTTACCTACAGTTTTTTTTGAGGATGGTTGGTTAATTTTTAGTTGGATCACTTTGCTGTTAGTTGCCAGATTTCCTTTGAAAATATCTAAAATACGATTAGTTATTTTTCCTATATTAATCTATACAATTCTTCTTATTTTTTCTGGCGCTCAAAGCCATTACTATGCTTGGTATGTAATTCCTTACTATGGATTTCTCTTTCTAGTGCTTGGTATATTCTTAGACGATTTTCGTAAAAACTCTGATTTTATCAGTGCTGCCACTATCTTTATTTTTCTTGTCGTTTGGTCGGTGAATTTAAATATTAAGGATTGGGTTTTGAGTTCCCCTTACGGTAGATATTACTTTATTATCGGAACGGCAATTATTTTAGGGGGATTTTTCTTTAATGATTTAACTGAGAAAAAATCGAAAATTTTAACTAATTTTGTCAAGATAATCATGCTGATCGTCTTTTTGGGATTGTTACTAGGTAATCTTAATCTTATCCTTAACTATAAATTGCCAAGTTAAGCGAGTAAAACTAAACAAATAAATCTTGAATTTTCAATTATGACAAACCTCAAACGTTTTCCACTTTCTCATCCCTTATTTTGGGCAATTACCTACTTTATTGCTTTGGGGATTATCTCGGTTATTTTAGGTCAAGATGTTAGTTGGGATTTACGCAATTATCATTTCTATAATCCCTATATGTTATTGACAGGAAGGTTTAAGTATGATGTCCTACCCGCACAGATACAAACTTTTTTTAATCCCCTGATTGATGTTCCCTTTTTCGTCGCTGTTTATTATCTGAAACTGCCTCCGATTGTCGTGGGTTTTTTCATGGGAGGATTTCACGGGTTAAATCAATGGTTAGTTCACCTAATTACCTATCATTCCCTCGATAAAGTTTCCGAAAGATACAAGATAACTCTAAGCATAGCGGCAGCGATTACCAGTATTTTTGGAGCAGCCTATATCTCGGAGTTAGGAACCAGTATTGGTGATAATACCACCAGTGTTTTCGTTCTGGGAGGATTATTTTTTATAGTTATTAGTTTAGGGAAAAATCTGCCAATTCCCTCTAAAAATATTCTTTTAGCTGGATTCTTATTAGGATTAGCAACGGGGTTTAAATTAACCAATGCTTTATATAGTATTAGCTTTTTGGTAGCTATTAATTTTTTACCTAATTCTTGGTCAGAAAAGTTACGCAATTTAATTCTATCAATTCTCTCAATGGCCGTGGGTTTTAGTCTCACTGCTGGTTATTGGATTATCCTAATGTGGACAAAGTTTGCTAATCCTCTTTTTCCCTTCTATAATAAAATCTTTCAATCTCCTTATATCGAAACCGACTACAATTTTAAAGGGATACAATATTTGCCTAAAGATATCTGGCAATGGTTGTTTTATCCTGTTTATTTTATCCAGAGACAAACTCTTGTCTCTGAGGTTCCTTTCCAAGATAGCCGATTAGCTATAACCTATTTATTGATAATTTTACTAATAGTAGTGATTATTTTTCGTGCTATTTCTAAGCGCAATCTATCTTCTGAACCTGACTTAACCCACGGTGCAGTTTTAGGGTTTTTACTGCCTTTTTCTCTGACCGCTTACTCTATTTGGTTAGTGGGATTTTCTATCTATCGTTATCTGATGCCATTAGAATTAATCACTCCCACTTTAATTATTTTGATTATTGCCTATCTTTATCCTCGCAAGAAACCATTATTAATCATAAATTTGGTAATATTTTCCTTAATTGTCACTACGGTTAAACCGATGGATTGGTGGAGAATGGGATGGTCAGATAATTATTTTGGTATCGATAGTCAAGCATTAAAACCCTACGAAAATTCCACGATTGTTATCTGGGGAGATGAAGGAACATCTTTTATCGTCCCTTATTTTCCCGCTTCGACTCGTTTTGTGAGACTCAAAGGCAATACTGGAGTCAGTGAGGGAACTTTAATGAGAAAAAATGCCGAGACATTTATTGCTAATACTCCCCCAGAATCTCTCTACATTCTCCAGACGGACTTTAATAAAAAATCCCCTGATATAGTGGAGGATTTAGCGAAGGAAAATCTCGTTATTGATTTCCAAAGTTGTCAACCCTTTCCCACCAAAATCGAAAAATTTAATCTCTGTCGTCTTCAGAAAAAGTAATTCTCTACCTTTTATCTGTAATGATTTATCTATTGACGGTTAACTACAATTGCGGGGAATTAATTAAGCGTTTAATCGCTTCCCTCAACGATGACTTATCTGCTACTCTCATCATTGTTAACAATTCCACTGAAGATAAAAATATCCAATCTTTAGCAGCGCAAAGAGTCAAGATTATTGAAGCGGGGGAAAATTTAGGATTTGGGAAAGGATGTAATCTAGGACTTGATTGGATTTATCAACAAGACAGAGAAGCTATCGTTTGGTTAGTTAATCCCGATGCTTACTTATTACCGGACTCTCTGGAGAAAGCAAGCAAATTTTTTCAGCAATATCCCGAAGTTGCCATCGCTGGTACAGAAATTTACGAACCGGATGGTAAAATCTGGTTTGGTTGGGGAAAATTTAATGCCAAAATCGGCACAATTAACGTGGTGGAGGAATCCTTAGACTATGGAGATAAACCCTATCTTATTCCTGACTGGGTGACGGGATGCAGTTTATTAATTAATTTCTCGAATTTTTCCACTTGTCCCCATTTTGATCCCGATTACTTTCTCTACTACGAAGACTTTGATTTTTCCCGAAGATACGCAAACCAAGGCTATTTAGTCGTTGTTACCAATCAGATTAAAATCATTCATGAACCATCTTCTATCACCCGTCGCTATGGTTATCTAAGACTAACTCATAATATCTATAGTTATCTTCTCAGTCTCGAAAAACATACGACTTTAACTATCCTTGTTTATCGCTTGCTGCGGATGAGTTTTATGTCTTTACTGATCCTTCCCATTAAACCCAAATTCTCCCTAGCTAAGTTAGAAGGAATTCAACTCTATTGTCAAAGAATTATCACTAAACTGCGTCTAGGTTGAAACCCGTATTTTTGCCGCTTCAGGCAGCAGGTATTATTCTTACTAAATCCTGTGTAAAAGCTATAGGAGAGCGGGGAGCGGGGAGTAGTGGTGATGGTGAGCTATCTTGCTGATTTAGTCTGACAGGTCTAATGACCCGAAAAATCAGGAAGAGTGAGCGATTCATGTTAATTTTTATCTCAAATGTCGGGGTGAAGACCGGAAGCGCTCAGCGCGACGGGATGAAACCCCGACCAATATAAAAGAGCGAAGCACGACTAAAATCTTGACAATCTCTGCTGTATAGGTTAACTTAAAATAAGTTGTTTGAGGTCGATAAACAATGATTATCTTAGAAATGAAAGCAGTGGTCAAACCAAGTCAGTCT
>NZ_JAPZQM010000720.1:0-19043 GCF_027530565.1 Microcystis sp. LE19-10.1B
AGACCTCTTGCAAAAGTCTTAAGTCGATCCTTGTACAGCAACATTTTTGAAGATTATCAACTACTAATAAATAATTAACTGAAAGTCCCTCCCATTATTGTTTCTATCGTTTGTTTTCGGATTTATGCAAGAGGTCTAATATTCAGAACGTTTCTGGATAGTACGACTATTCGGTATGTTATTCAGAAATATTCTGGCTATAATCGGAAAATATAAGGAAAGTTTCTTGCTATCACCCTCTATAGGGTGATTATCCCGAAAGTTTCAGCTTTTTGTCCCGTCGAAGTTGACTAGGCGGAAAATGTCAGTATAATCAATAGTTAGACCTCAAATCAGGAACTCAAACAACTTACACTAAGGGGAACAAAGTAGATGGGAAACCTCAGATTGCGGAATTGCACGACTTACCAACTGGAGTATCACAAGATTTTGGCTGGAAGTAGGAGCCACTTTGTTGCCCCAGGAGGAGAGGGCGCAGATATTAAATGGGGCGCAACCTATACTCTGAGAGTCTCACAGGTTGGTGGCGGTAGTTCTGCGAAAAGAGATGCTGTCAATCCAAGCGGTACTTACTATGTAGTTGCGACATCATCTGGTATCCAAATTTTGACAGAGGATCAAATTAAAGGTTTTGGGCAGAATGAAAGCAACCCTTACATTGAGAATTGGCTTGCGGATCACATTGATGCTAACTGCAAAGTAGAATGGAAGCTGATCCAAAGCGTACAGAATTCTGCAATTGATCAAAGTTTTGAGATTACGGAGTTTGTAGGAGTCAAACGTGAATCAACTACAACAGATCGTCTGACTATAAGTAGTTCTAATACTGTTAGCTTGGGTTTGGAAGCTGGCAAAAAAATCAGAGCGGGTGGAGAATTTACATTTAAGTAACTGGAATTAACTGGAAGTATTGGATACGAAAATCGTACTGAGCGAGAGACATTCCACGAATCTATGAAGCATGAAGAAATTTATCATTCAAAAGAGATCAAGAGGAAATTTGATCTTAAAAAGGGTGATTCTCTTTTTGTATGGCAAATTGTAGCCAATGTATTTGGTAATCTAGTTTATCTTGACCACATTGCCTATACAAGCAAAGGTGAAGGGGCACCTACAGAACCTAAGTTCGATGATGTTAAATTGAGCCTCGAAGTATGGCGGTAGGCGAGGGAAAACGTGATCTTTCAAGGGCAGATGTCTTTGCATTCCTGAAAAACACAAAAAATTTGTGTATACAGCTTCCTTGACAGACGGTATTTCGTTCTTTTCAAGCTCAAAAACATCATCCTTAATGTTGTTATACAAGGTCTAACAATTCAAATGCAGCGGACGGCTAAGAGCTACTAGAACTAAATTCAGGTTCTTTTACCGCCGCTGATTTGAGCCGTTGGGCTGCTTCTTGTTGTCGGTGAGACATTACTCGAAGGTTTTCTGTTTGAGTCAGGTTTAAGAGCAAAGGCATGGGTTGACTGCAATTGCAGGCTTGATTCGATCCGCTATAATTAACGCACTACCTTTTCTATAAGGGGTACACCACACCTTTCCGAGTGATGGGGCTAAGAGGCAGGTTAACACGACTATCGAGAGGTAGTCCGCTGTGTGGGCAATCGGGTCAATTCCTTAGTCTTTGATCCCTACTGTTATTTTTCCTGCAAAGGAAGAGTAATGCCGGTTCACGAGATCCGGAGGAAGACAGTGTTAAAGGGAAGTAAGCTCAATGGCAACGGGCAGCATAAACCAAATCAGTCACTTCGGTCTTTTTGCCAAAGACTAAAAGTGAGTATTAAGCGGCTAGATCAAACTTCTCGATCTTGTTATCGAAGATTCAGGTTGATTATCAGGCGTTTTTTACCCTTTCTACAGGCTGTAGCTGCGTTGATTGCGATCGCTAAATCTCTAGGGTTCTTGTAGCCCAAGTTAAGTTCGCAAGGCAAGGGAGATATTATTTCTCAATCTTGTCTTTAACATTAGTAGAGGAAGAATAATGTTAACACTTGAACAACTCGAAGTTGCTATCCTCCAGCTTTCACCTAATGATTTTAATCAGCTTTTAGAATGGTTCTTTGATTTAGATTATCAGCGTTGGGACGAACAACTTGAGAATGATATTGCTGCTGGCAAATTGGATAATTTGGCTAAGGAAGCACTGGCTGACTTTGAGGCGGGGCATTACCGGACAATTTAATGCATTTTACGACTCGTAGATTTTGGCAGTGCTATGACTCCTTACCTGAACCTATCCAGCAGGTAGCAGATGAAAATTATGAATTATTGAAGGCTGACCCATCCCATCCGTCGTTACATTTCAAAAAAGTCGGAAAGTATTGGTCGGTTCGGGCAGGTCGAGGTCATAGGGCATTGGGAATAGAAGTGGAGCGCGGCATTTTATGGTTTTGGATTGGCACACATGCAGAGTATGAAAGGTTAATTAAAAGCCAGTAGCGACGGCAGCCCAACACTGCGTTGGTGCGGACGGTAGATAAAACTTGGTCAAGTTGCTGAGATTATCTGCCGCCGCTTATCTTAGTCGTTAGACTTCAATAGGAGATAACGGTGAAGAAAGGAAAGGTAGTTTGTACCACTGTAGTCACATCACTCATCATTTCTGAATTGTGTTTTTTAGCTCCCCTCCAATCCCCACAGCTTTTGCAAGATAAGGTTCTATTCTTGAGCAATATAGAAGCGTGCGAGAATAAATTGATCATAAGCGATCTGTAGTTATTTCATTACTTGTGACAAGCGGCTGATCAATCCCCCAAAACCGATCGCCTCATCACAATTTTTGTTGCCAAAGATACTATTTTTTGGCTAAGTTGGGTAAGATCAGGAGAAGTTAACCAAAAAATTAAGAGAAAAAAACGTGCTGGGATCGTCCTTCCATCTTGATCATCTGTTTAAAAAGCCCCTAATTGCCTGTCTTTTGTCCTGTGTGGGTGTCTTGCTGCCGATCCCAGTTTTAGCGACACCGGTGGCAGTGTTAAAAAGTCAAGAAAATGCCAATCAATGGACAGATATAACCGAACGTTTGCAAAATGTCGGGGTTAATTACTGCATTCTCCAGAGTAATCAGTGGCAAAGCGACGCGGATCTAAATAAAATTAAGGTTCTAATCATCCCCAACGTCGAGACTATTTCCGGTTTACAAGCTGATGTCTTGAGTCGTTGGCTTAATCGCGGTGGTAAAATTATTGTCACCGGTCCGGCGGGGAATCTTTCGGAACCTGCTGTGCGTCATCAATTGCGATCGCTATTTGGGGCTTACTGGGCCTATCCTCACTCCCAAGCTTACACCCTGCGGCCGACTAATTTGGGTGAACTGAAAAACCAAAAACCTTTAGCCAGCAGTCTCCTCGGTGGTGTGGTTATCCCCACGGGAGTTAATAGCCAAACCGTTGCCGTCTGGGGGGCGCGCAACAATCCCCCCGCCGTTGTCCTCAATAATAACTCGATCTTTCTCGGTTGGCGCTGGGGCAGCGATGCCGTCGCTAATCTCGCCCTCGATAGTGCTTGGCTAGAAACCGCCCTGCAACGCTACGGCATTAATCGCAGTTCTTCTACTAACACAATTGCGCCCTATTGTCAAGGTCAATCAACAATAGTTAATAATATTAATAATACCCCAACAGCGATCTCGCGTAGCGAGCGCGTTGCGATCGCACCCCGTCGCCCTCTACCGCAGATTTCAGAAAATCCCCCCAGTGAAACGGCGAGATTAAGTCCGAGTACCGAGGCAATTCCCCCCAGAGCCAGCCTAACTCCTCAACAAATTAGCCAGATGACGGCGGAATTGCAGGGATTAATCGGGCGTTATGGGGTGACTCTCTTAGCTTTAGAAGCCAGCAACAGTAATATATCCAATACTGATAAATCCTTAGCACAAGCATTTCATAATCGCGGGAAAAATTCCCCCACCTCAGATACAGCCAGACGATTCCGTTTAGCCCTAGAAAATGCCCAAGGAGCTTTAAATAATTTTCAGAATTTAATTGCTCAGGGGGCCTATACCCAAGCGCGAGAATTTTGGTTACAAGCGCGGCGAAGTCTTTGGGATAATTATCCCACTAATCGACAATTTGCCCAGCCAGAAATACGGGCAATGTGGTTAGATAGAGGCACGATCGTAGAAGCTAAAAATGAGGACGATTTAGCTAAAGTATTCGATCGCATGGCGGCAGCGGGTATTAATGTGGTCTTTTTCGAGACAGTTAATGCTAGTTATACTATTTATCCCAGTCAAGTTGCCCCCGAACAAAACCCTTTAACCAGAGGTTGGGACCCCCTAAAAGTTGCCGTTAAATTAGCCCATGAACGCAATATGGAAATCCACGCCTGGGTGTGGGTTTTTGCGGCGGCTAATCAAGCTCATAATAAAGTATTAGAGCAACCATTAGATTATCTAGGTCCGGTTTTATCCCGTAATCCCGATTGGGGGGCAACTAATAAAAGTGGTGGTTCTTTTGATTACAGTCAAGGCATGAAAAAGGCATTTTTTGATCCTGCTAATCCCGAGGTACAGAACTATCTTTTATCTCTTTACGAGGAAATTGTCAAGAATTATGATGTGGATGGCTTGCAGTTAGATTATATTCGCTATCCCTTCCAGAGTCAAGATTCTAATCAAACCTATGGTTATGGTAAATCCGGCCGCTGGTTATTTAAACAAATGACGGGAGTTGATCCAATTACGTTAAATCCCCGGGGTGCTTTATGGGAACAATGGACTAGCTTTAAAATCCGTCAGGTTGATACTTTTGTCTCGCAGGTTTCTACTCGCTTAAAACAGATTCGCCCCCACTTAAAAATGTCGGCGGCGGTGTTTCCCCTAGAACAAAAAGAACGATTATATCGTATTCAACAAAACTGGGAAGAATGGGGACAAAATCAATGGATAGACCTGATATTTTTAATGACTTATGCTCTCGATACAGGGACTTTAGAAGATAAAACCAAGTCTTTATTTGATCGCCAAATTGCAGGAAATGCTCTGATTATACCCGGTATCCGTCTGTTAAAAGTACCCGATCAAGTCACGATCGATCAACTACAATTTATTCGTAATCTTCCCACTTCGGGATTCGCTCTTTTTGCCACAGAAAATCTCAATCCCAACTTGCAAACAATTCTTAATCGCATTCAGGGATCGATAATTACGAAAAAAACCGAACCTTTACCCCACCGTCAACCCTTCAAAACGGCGGCGGCGAGGTTTAATTCCCTGCGTCAAGAGTGGAGTTTTTTAATAATAAATAATTTATGGGCAATGGAGGAGGGAACCTTAAAAGCTTGGGGGCAAGAAGTGGACGAAATGGCTAATCTATTAGAACAGTTGGCTAATAATCCCAGCCCTCGCAATTTGACTTTAACTCAAAATGCTTTAAAGCGATTTAGCTATAAATTTAAATCTGTGATGTCCAGACAAAAAGATTTATCTGCCTATCAAATACAGGTCTGGGAAAATCGCCTCGCCACCCTACAAAGTCTCTTAAGTTATGGTCAAATGGTTGAGTTTTAATTAAGGCAAAAGGTAGGAGGCAGGTTTTGGGGTTTTAGGGTTTTAGGGTTTTAGTTCAATTTCCCCACTTCCCCACCTCCCCACTTCATAATTCATCATTCCCACACCCCACACCCCACACCCCACACCCCACACCCCACACCCCACACCCCACACCCCACACCCCACACTCTCTTGTCAGAGGCCCGCCGGAATATGTAACAATTTATAGAAGAAACCCCCAAGCAAATTTAACGAGAAAAACATGGCAGCTACAATTAAGAAAGGAGCTTTAGTCCGCGTGGTGACGGGAAACCTAGAAAATAGCCTCGAAGCCCTAGCCAGCGATCGCCGTTTACCCAGTTATATGTTCAACTCGACAGCAGAAGTCTTGGATGTAAAAGATGATTACGCTTTGATTAAATTCTACGTTCCTACCCCCAGTGTGTGGCTAAAGCTCGAACAACTGGAACCCGTCTGATGAGGATATTGCCTCATCCATAAATCATGGTTGACTTCTACGATACACTCATCCCCTGCCAATCGCCCCGAGTCTCGGTTATTGGTGCCGGTAACGTCGGACGCACCCTGGCCCAACGCATCGCCGAAAAAAACCTCGCCGATGTGGTTCTCCTCGATATCGTCAATGGTTTGCCCCAGGGTATTGCCCTAGATTTGATGGAAGCTCAGGGCATAGAACTGCACGACAGCGAGATTATCGGCACTAATAACTATGAAGACACGGCAGGCTCGGATATTGTCGTGATTACGGCTGGATTAGCCAGAAAACCGGGCATGAGTCGCGATGATCTCATGAATGTCAATGCCAAAATTGTCGTCGAGGCCGCCACTAAATGCCTCCAGTATTCTCCAGAGGCCATTTTTATCGTCATCACTAATCCCCTTGATGTGATGACCTATCTAGTCTGGCAAGCAACTGGTTTACCCCCCCAAAGAGTGATGGGAATGGCAGGAGTCCTCGATTCTTCCCGTTTACAAACCTTTATCGCCATGGAATTGGGGGTTAGTACCGCCGACGTTCATGCCATGGTCTTGGGTGGTCACGGTGATTTAATGTTGCCCCTACCCCGTTACTGTACCGTCAGTGGTGTGCCGATTACCGAATTGATGGACGAGATGACAATTAATCGTCTAGTGGAGAGAACTCGCAACGGTGGGGCTGAAATCGTCAAATTACTGCAAACTGGCGGCGCTTATTACGCCCCTGCTTCCTCTGCCTGTACCATGGTCGAGACGATATTGAGAAATCAATCCCGTTTACTGCCGGCGGCAGCCTATCTCAAGGGTGAATACGGTTTACAGGATGTTTATCTGGGGGTTCCCTGTCGCCTAGGATGCCGGGGTGTGGAAAGTATTCTGGAAGTGCGTTTGACCGATGCTGAACGTCTGGATCTACACACTTCTGCTGCCTCAGTTCGTCAGAATGTTCATTTAGCCCTTGACAGTCTCAAGGTTTTGATGTAGTTAATACAACTCATATTTTAAGAGGGTACAGGGCAGAGAACCGTTATACAAGGGAGTGCGACGGGAAGAACGCAGACCGATTTGTTTAGTCAGTTCTTTGTTACCCGATAAAATATAGGCTGTCCAACCCTTAAACCTCTGTTTTAAGACATCACCGAAGGATTTATATAAGGCCCCTAATTCTTCGGTATTGCCCAATCTTTTGCCGTAAGGGGGATTACAGAGAATAATCCCTCGATCGCTCGCAGGTTCTAAGTCGGTGATGCTTTGCAAGCTAAAATTAATATGGTCCTGCACTTGACAAAAATAGGCGTTATCCTCGGCCTGACGCAAAACCTCATAATCGGCATCACTAGCATAAATTGGCGCATTTAGCTGAAATTTTTGTTTTTCTTTAGCTTCCTTAAGCAAAGATTGCCATAAATCCGGTTGATAGTCTGGCCATTTCTGAAATCCGAACTGGGAACGAGATAAACCGGGGGCAATATTTAAAGCTTTTAACGTCGCTTCGATGACAATGGTTCCCGAACCACAAAAAGGGTCTAAAAGCGCCATATCATCCTGCCATGCCGATAATTCTACCAAAGCAGCGGCGAGACTTTCTTTCAGAGGTGCGACTCCCATGGCCCGATGATACCCGCGACGATGCAAACTGTGACCAGAACTATCTAAACTAAGCACACAGAGATTTTTCTCGATATGAGCGTTAATTTGCAGGTCGGGATTTTCTGTATCCACAAAAGAACGGGGATTCCCCTGTTGACGCTGTTGGTCGATAATAGCGTTTTTGATGCTTAAAGCGGTGTAATGGGTGTGATTGAGGCGATCGTTCGTTCCCGTACATTGTACCGCTAAAGTTTCCTCACTGGTGAGATAATCGCGCCAATCAATGGCTTGAATGCCATCATACAGTTCCTTCCCATCCCCACAGGGAATTTCGGCAATGGGAACCAAAACCCGAAAAATAATTCTTGACCAAAGATTGACTCGATAGAGTAGGGAGATATCCCCCTGAAAATGGACTCCCGTGAATACGGGTTTCACTTCTTTGGCCCCTAGGAATTCTAATTCCCTAGCGGCAATTTCTTCTAGTCCCCTCGCGGTAGTAGCAAAATAGGATCGAGTCATTTCAGTTATCAGTTATCAGTTTTCAGTTTTCAGTTTTCAGATGTGAGTTATCAGTTATCAGTTTTCAGTTTTCAGTGACTAGCGCCGGTCGTTGGTAGCTTGAAATCAGAAAGATTTTAATTTTTATCCCCTTGTAAATTCCTATCTGATTCGTTCTTTCTTTATCTTGCAGGTAGTCGGCGATCAAATCAAGTTTTTGTTAGGAAATATTAAGGGTTTCTCCCAATCAAGACTAGACAGCATTCTCTGAGAAAATAATGTAGGCGCTCATTATCGTTAGGGAAATTTTTCTCGCGAGTTGCCTGAGCTATATTTGCTAGTTCGGTTTCCCCTATCTCTATATTATCCAGCCAATTCTTAAAATCTTGCTGCCTAATGTACTGCATAAAGTTTCTTGGATTATCTATACATAATTTGAGTAATTCTGGGATATTGTTAACGTCTTTTCTTCCACCATTGTCTAAGTTAAAATAGAAAGGTGGATTATATTCTGGATTTCTACTGTAATTTTGAATTTTATTAAGAAGATTTTTAAAACAATCATTAATAAGTTCATTTAAAAGGTTTTGTTTATTTGCTCCTTGTGCTTGCATCAAAACTTTAGTATTCTGTACTTGATTAGCTAGGCGAAATTCATCTAAAGTTTGCAGTCTCGATTTTAACGAGCCATTTTCTATCTGAATAATAGCATTATCTCTATCATCAATCATTGATTCTACTATTTGATATATTTGATACATTCGTGTAGATTTCACTTCAATCATTGATTCTACTATTTGATACATTCGTGTAGATTTCCCTTCTTGATTTTGAATATGTTCAAATAAATCATTAATAAGTTCATTTAAAAGGTTTTGTTGATTTGCTCCTTGTGCTTGCATCAAATCTTTAGTATTCTGTACTTTATTAGCTAGGCGAAATTCACCTAAAGTTTGCAGTTTCGATTTTAATGAGTCATTTTTTATATCATTAATAGCATTAGTTCTATCATCAATCATTTCTCCTACTATCTGATACAGAGGAATAAAATATCTTATAGGTTTTATCCAAAATATTCGTGTACTTTTCACATCTTCATTTTGTTTGTCAATTCCTTTGTACCAGATTTTTTTTAAACTTCCTTCACCGTCTCTTAACTGGGTAATTTTTTTTCCCGTTGTCCATTCCACCACGATAAATATAATTATTGCAAAAAAAACTATCCCTAATATTATTGCTAATAAAAATAATAGTCCGTTGTTCAACATTGTAGCCCATGCTATTTTAAATTCTGCTATGTTGAATATGGAAAAAATACCACCTATATTTGCGACTAATGCAATACCACCAAAAACGACCGTAACCCAAGTACCCTCTTCTGATCCAAATCGTAAAGTTTGCATATAGGTTTCCCAAACAATTGGCTTCTGATCACCGGGTAAATTATTAAAGTATAAATCATTGATTTTAGACTCAATATTAGTGGCAATATATCTACCCGTTGCAGCAATTTGAGAATTATTTGCATTGACAAGAAAGATGATCAATCCACAAGAAGCGGGAACTATTATCCCTAAAATAATGACTGAAGGAATTCGTCGTTCAATTGGAATATCATAAAAGTCCTGTTTTTGTGGAGATATTGTTTCTGTTGCTGTGTCTTTTTCTTTAATAACTAACGTCGAGGAAGTTGGCTTTGAATTTTTTGGTTTAATTTCGTGACTACTATCCCCTTTTGGATGAGATATTGTCGTTTGTGTTGTTTCTCCTTTTGTCGTTTTTTTTTCTCCTTTTGTCGTTTCTATTGTAGTTGTATCTCTGGGTATTCTAGTAATAGTTGTTGTCTCTTTCATGATGGGAAGATTAGCTATGGGACTGATCCCAATTCCCAGTAAAGTCAAAACTAGAGCGCCTCCGAAGACAATAACATTAGTGCGATTTTGCATGGTTTGCAAAATTTGTGTTCTCAGGGTTTTATACTCCTCCATACACACATCGATCGCTTTATTGATATCGGGTTGATTGTTGTTCTTAGGCATTTTTTAACTCCTGGATTTATATATAGTTGTAATTTTATCTGGTCAAATAAGTAGGTAGGCGTTAAAAATTATCAGACACCCACCTTATCAAGGGTAGATCCCCCCGCCTATCGGCACCCCCCTTATCAAGGGGGGCAGGGGGGATCAAACCTAAAATCCATTTTTAATTGAATTATAACCAGCTATTTAGAATTACACTATTGGCTTAAACTTTTCTTAATTAGTTCCAAGGCGATTTGTAAATTAGCCTGTGTCCAAAGGAGAGGAGTGGCATCATTAGGAATATATTTTCCCTGTTCTAGATAGTATAATTCGGGACATTTAAACTCACCCAGGGGGGAATCTTTTCCCGTAATTTGTCCGAGAGAACGATTGAAGTAATGGGTTTGTAGGTTGAGGTATTTCTCCTGACCTGTACTCTGGAATTTAAGGGCAAAAATGGCAGAAATAATCGGATCAAAAATACACCATTGTGCTTCTTCGCCTAGGTTTAATCCTCTCCCTTGTTCCTGTAACCAATTTTCCCTTTCTGTCGATACCGTGGTGCGGATTTCTGGGGGAATTAAGCGATAGTCTCGACACCAAAAAGAATCACCTAAATAGCGACGAATACCGTAATCTCCCTGAAGGTGAACGATAACATTATTAAGAATTTGATCGGCGATATTTGTCTCCACCACTTGTAAGGGATAAATCAAAAAAAGTAGGGCTGCATCATAACTTCTCGCTTGCGGTACTGGTAGAAGACACTCGGCCGGTAAAATACGGTATAAAGCTTGTTCTCCTATCTCAATTAAGTCCGCTAAAAATGCCGGTGTAATCCTGCGATTTTCAGCCGTGAGATTTATCTCTGTCTCGATTAATAACCTTTTTAATTCCCGTAATCCCGCTACCACAACCCCGATGCTAGATGCTTCTATTTTACGGGTTTCTTCCCAGTGACCGCTATCCTCATCCTGCCAATAACTAATTGCTTGAAAATATAAGGGGAATAGGGCAATTGTTTCTAGACAATGGGGGGAAAGCTCAACATATTTTTCCCGTGCTAAACGACAATAAAACCAGAGAAAATAGCCAAGGGCATCATTTTGTGCGTGTTGCCAAACTTGGTCAATTTCCGTCAGTGTACGTCCCTCAAAACGAATATGAGGACGTTCCCTGATCTTTTCAGGATTAACTCGACCTTGGATAATATTAATAAAACGCCTTTGGAACTTTTGAAAATAGTTCATCAAAGTCTGAATATTCTTGACAGCGATCGCTGTCTGTCCGATAATATAGTGAGAATAGGCCAGATAAACGTTATCCCTCAGCCAAACATTGGCATATCCGGTGTATTCTGTCTCATTACTGACTAATGCTGCTGGAAATAAGCCATTTTCTAGCTGGGGAAATCTCAAGACATCATTTTCCGACAAAAACGCGGATAATCTCTGAAGATCCCCCAGAGAGTAGCGGTATTTAATGAAATCGAGAATTTTTTCGTTGTGAACAACCAGCATCGGCAAAATACCCCAATAATCTGCTCAAAAACGAATTTATCTCGCTCAATTCTACTGAGAAACCCAAAAAATGCGTCTTTGATTAGGATCCCGTCGGGGACTTTGTTCCCCCATCACTTGCCGCGCTTGACTAGGATCGAAGCTGCGAGTAAATTGACCGCGCAATTGATTGACGCGTTCCTCCTTTTCTTGGGCTGCCAAACGCACTTCTTCCAGTTTTGCCTGTTGGATCTGTTGGTAAGGTAGCAAACGAGCGATCGCAAAAACTGCCGTGACGGAAATGGCGCTATAGGCAATAATTCGGAGCCAGATCTCGATAACTTGCCAGTTTTGGGATTTATTGCCGCTTTTTGGCTTTTTTCGGTTTTTTTTGTCGGTTTGGTTTCGTGTTCCTGCGGTCATAGATTTATGAGTATAAGTAAAATCGGTGAGAAAAGTGGCTAATTACTTTCAAGTTACTCCCAATCACTGATAACTGGTAACTGATAACCGACAACCGAAAAAACCCCAATCGGTCTCCCCTATAGCTAGGTCAGACGGGATCAGGGTTTATTGAAAGCGATTTTACTTATAAAGTTCCGTCGCTAGACGAAAAGCCAAAATCCCGGGGATTAAAGCAATTACCAGAGCGACTAAAACTTGAGTATCAGAAAGCATTGCTGATTATCTCCTCATAAAGATATTCATCCAATACTTTCCGACATCATCGGGGTCCTCTGCATCATTTCGTTACAAGACTTCATATCTCCCCACCCCGATGACGGTTATCTCCCCTAGAAAAGAAAGTTGTAAAAGCGTTAAGCTGAAGTATTGCCATGATTACATTTATTTTTACCTGCGGCCTCAATGTTAGACTCGCTCCTTGATTCATCTCTAACCCTTAGTCTAAAAACCCCGTTAATTCTGTTGGTTCTCATTGCCCTAGAAGCGGTATTATCAGCAGATAACGCCATTGCTCTCGCTTCCATAGCACAGGGATTAGGAGATCATCAGCGTCAACGTCAGGCCTTGAATATTGGCTTAGTTTTCGCCTATATTCTCCGTATGGTCTTGATTCTTACCGCCACCTGGGTGGTTAAATACTGGCAGTTTGAACTTTTGGGAGCAGTATATTTGCTCTGGTTAGTCTTTAATTACTTTGCCTCCCCGGAAGACAAAGACCACACCCATCATAGTCTCAAGTTTCAATCTCTCTGGCAAGCTATCCCCCTAATTGCCGTTACCGATTTAGCTTTTTCCCTCGATAGTGTCACCACCTCCATCGCCGTGGCCGATGATACTTGGTTGATCCTGCTTGGTGGTACGATCGGAGTAGTTACCCTGCGCTTTATGGCGGGTTTATTTATTCGCTGGTTGGAAGAATACACCCACCTAGAAGATGCTGGTTTTGTCACCGTCGGTTTGGTGGGTTTAAGATTGCTGTTGCGGGTGATTAGTCCCGATTTTGTGCCGCCGGAATGGATTATGATTAGTTTAATTGCTATCCTCTTTGCTTGGGGTTTCTCAAAACGCAACGATCGAGAACCAATAGAGAGTGATACCATCCAATCTGATGAATTGCCATAAAATAATCATCAGGACAGTATTCTCCGAGCCAGTATTCAGGAGATTGCTTTTATTTATTCTCCCCACACCCCAATTGGCTCTCTTATTTTTTGTGTGATAAGTTTAACTTAATGTAGGATCGATCTTTGTGTCCTTTGTGTCTCTGTGGTTCGTTCCACTCACTCGCCACTTCTCAACCCCTCACTAATTACCGACCACCGAAAAGAAAATCCCTAGAAGATCATGTCATCTTTACCGACTCCATCTGCTGATACCTTAGAAAATTCTACTCGATCGCCCTCTTGGAAAATTAAACTTCTCTACGATGGAGAATGTCCCCTCTGCTTGCGCGAGGTCAATTTTCTGCAAAAACGGGATGCTGGGAGAGGATTAGTTGCTTTTGTCGATATTGCCGCCGAAAACTATAATCCAGAGGAAAATGGCGGTATTTCCTTCGCGGCAGCCATGGGGCGAATCCACGCCGTACTAGCTGATGGTACTATTCTCCAAAATGTGGAAGTGTTTCGCCAAGTCTATGACATTTTAGACATTGGTTGGATTTATGCCGCTACCAAATGGCCGGTTATTGGGTTTCTAGTGGATATTATCTATGAAATTTGGGCTTCTTGGCGATTAACCTTAACCGGAAGACCGAATTTACAGACAATTTTAGCAGAACGTCAAAAACGTCTGGAATGCAACTCATCAAATCGTTGTTCTCAGTCAGTTAAAATCTCCTAAAAAAATAGGGAGTATTTAGGGTTTGCGGCAAAAAGTTTTTCCTGGGGGTAGGGTGTGGGGTGTGGGGTGTGGGGTGTAGGGTGTAGGGTTTTACCGATTGATTTTCAGGTGGTCAATTACCTAATTTTCAGGGAAAAAGTCCCTGAATTTTCCCCCCGATCACTGCCAAGGCCGGTACTTTTTGATTTCCAAAAAGTCTAAAGATATTATCCAACAAGGTTTTTAGATTTATTCAGCAAGCCCTATTTAACTCTCTAGTAGGGATATTCTGTTGGTGATCTAACTACGCAGTTTTTGCAACGCTTTCGACTCAATTTGTCGCACCCTTTCCAGGGATAATTCCAAAGTGCGACCGATATCACCTAAAGCATGGGATTTACCATTAAAATTTAGTTGGCAATTTTTCGGACATCGAGTCCTCAAATTGCCGCCCCCTGCACCTTCCCCACTGGTGCGTTGCTGAGGGTGGGGACTGACGCAGGTTCGTTCAACTCGACACGATACTAGACAATCGGCTGAAAGACACTTGTCGAAACAAAATCGCCAACAGCTAACCCCATTTCAAAAGAATCAATACAAGCTTCCCGGACGTGAACTCCGCCATAAATACGGCCGATGGCATCTTCCATTCCCGCTTCATGGAAGCTATCGAAATCACGAACGACACCGGGAAGTTCTTGGGAGACAGCACTAAACACATAGTTTTCACCAAAATACTCAGTCATCACTCCAGCAAATGCTCCCCCCATGGCGGAATGCCCTGACATATAATCCGGGAAAGGTGGCGAATTAACCCCCATTAATTCTGACAGCAAGGGTTTCCAATTGGGATCGCCCACCGTAGAAGCTATCCCGTCATTAGCCGCAAATCCCCCAGCAATTACGTCATCAGGGCGAGGTTGGAGTTCAGTGTATTTCTCTTTCCAAGCGACGATTACCGCATCTGCCAGCGCGGTATTTAATGCGGCAAATAAGCTGGCATCTTCTTGCAAGGTATTGCCCTCACGCACGGCGATTTCTTGAGCAATTTGGTTTAAGTGACCGTAGGGACGGAAGGTATCAGCCCGGTCATAGGCCCAGAAAACAGCCATTTCTGCCTGGTCTGCATTGCGTAAAGTGGTCGTGAGAGCAGTGTTTTGCAATCCACCATAGAGCCGGACTTCTTCAATTTCTTGGGCATACAATGCACCCTGATCATTAGGATTGTCGGGACGGCCATCAAGAGTTACATCAAGTTGATTTTGCGAGACAAACTGGTCAATGTTGCCAATTGTCCAAGGAGTTACCCCACCCCAGTTGGCACCGAGTGCTACCCCAGCAGTGGGTCCTAAGGTTTCTGGTGTCCAGACATAGTTTCCCGACGGCGCAGTGAAAGGCGTATTGTTGCTGGAACCATCATTAGCGCGTAAATTGA
Organism: Microcystis sp. LE19-10.1B; assembly: GCF_027530565.1. Classification (NCBI taxonomy): domain Bacteria; kingdom Bacillati; phylum Cyanobacteriota; class Cyanophyceae; order Chroococcales; family Microcystaceae; genus Microcystis; species Microcystis sp. LE19-10.1B. The sequence goes on from NZ_JAPZQM010000720.1 coordinate 15,325, forward strand.
GGCTCTGATTGGCTACTAAAATGCCAAAATTAAAACCCCTGTTTTCAGCGGTGGCACTGTCCTGAATCTCCGCCAGAGAATTGGTTACTTGCTGTGATAACAAGCTATTTTGTTCAGGTAATTGAGTAGAGAGAACTCGATAGGCCGCACCAACTACCGCCGCCTGCAACGAGGTATTTGTTGGTGCGCTCACATTTACAGCATAGGAGGGATATAAAGTGTTGAAGGCCTGAACCGTATCATAGACAGCAGTAGAAACCAAGGCCATTAAGCGAGAACCCACTGTCGGCCCAACTCCCCGCCCTGCTTTTCCCTCGGCTTGAATCGCATTTAATGCGATCGCATTCCAGTCGATGATGGCATTAGTATTGAGTCCCGATACTAATTTACTGGTGACATTATTGGTTTCCAGTTGTTCGGGAATTTGGTTATTGGCATCAACTTGAGCAATGAGAAAGTAAGCCCCCGCAGCGATGACTGAAGTATTGTTGTTATACGTTAAGTCTAAGGTGACTGACTGCCCGGCGTTTAGGTTCAAGTTTGTGCTGACACTGGTGAGTAACCGATCGTTACTGTCAATCTCACCGTCAGTGGAAATGTACAGTTTGACAGTACTGGGACCACTGGCGCTCGCCTGTCCTTGATTGGTGACAATTACCTTTGCACTTCCCTGAGCGCCGAAGTTAACCGTACTTGGCAAATTAATCGTGCCAAAACTGCCCACTAAATCTGGTCGTGAGACACTTGAGGTAGAACTTGAGGTAGAACTTGAGGTAAGACTTCGGGTAGGACTTGAGGTAAAACTTGAGGTAAAACTTGAGGTAGGACTTGAGGCAGGACTTGAGGTAAGACTTGAGGTAGAAGTTGAATTTTGGTTATTGCCATTGTTTGGTATCGTTCCTCCCCCAGTATCAAGTTCAACTGCCTCTAAAAAATCAACTTGATTCAAAAGCACATCCAATTCTTCTAGGGAGAGAAGAGTTAAATCTTCGTCACCGATAACCTGCTCTAACAACTGATCAACATGACTGTCTCCTTGATTACTATTTGGTATTTGCTCGTTCTCAGTTACTTTCTTCTGATCATCAACGGGTTTTTTTGGTGATGACTGGTCATCAACGGGTTTTTTTGGTGATGACTGGGCGGTAGTTATAGGAGTGGTTGAACTCATGGTCAATAAGTTAGGAAAGAGTAAAGGCATTCAAGACAGAAAGTATCGAAGCTTAACTTGTTGTTGCGTTCCAGGACCAAACCGATGTCACCGTCAGTGGAAATTTACAGGTTCACAGCACAAGTACCTCTGGTGATCAGCTGTGCTTGATGGGCGACAATTAGCTGTGCATTTATTTCCTTGATCTGTTTGACGAGGTTGACAAAATGGGAATCGTGGGGGCAATTCAAACTTGAGTTTTGCGATACAACTGAGTGATCCACCTCACATATCCTAACACCATTAATACCTGATGTCAATCAATTCTTATGTCTTTAATCATACACTTTTATCGATGGATAAAACTAGAATCATGTCTTATCCCACATTCCGCATCCTAAAGTGTCACATTGAAAATTTTATCTAAATCGTCAAAACGATTGCCGGCTCTGAATTACAGGCTAATTTGTTTGCCCAGCAGATGCACAATTAGCGCTAAAAATCTGATAGCTCTGATACCAAATTATTGAGATAGACTCTCATTAAGCAAGCTGGCGATCGCTGACTAGAGTGTGACACTTCATAATTCTTAGTAATCGCTAAAAGTCTTACTACACAAGGGCTAGAGCAACTGTTGGTTTCAACGACTAGGGGGCGGAATGTGGGTTTAATCATAGATTTTTAGGGGGCGGAATGTGGGTTTAATCTCTTCGGGTCTAATTCCCCGCCGCTCGCGGCGTACAATAGAAAAATGAGTGAATACATCCATAAGAGCCATAATGTAAGTGTTTTGCTATATCATTTAGTGTTCCCAGCCAAATATCGTAAAGCCGTTTTCGACGAACAGGTAGATAGCTTGTTGAAAGAAGTCTGTCTAGAGATGGAAAAACGATACGAGATAAAGTTTGTAGAAATTGGAGTGGATAAAGATCATGTGCATTTTCTGGTGCAATCAGTACCGACCTATAGTGTGACAAGGATAGTGACAATGATTAAAAGTATAACGGCGAGAGAAATTTTCAAAAAGTGTCCTCAAGTGAAAAAGCAGTTGTGGGGAGGAGAGTTTTGGAGTGATGGATATTACGCAAGTACGGTAGGAAAGCATGGGGATGAAGGTATGATAGCGAGATATGTAAAAGAACAAGATAAAGAATACCTGCAGCTACACCAAAATCTACAATTGAGTCTATTTTGATTCTGATACCCCGTCCGCTTGCGGCGGGGTAGTTCATTCGTAATTTTTTTAGCATCGGCCAAACCTTTAGGAATCTGAAACTTATTTTTTAGAATATAGTCCACACTGCGAACCATGTAAGAAACCACGGGTTCAGGGGTATAATAAACCCCCCTAGACTCACGCATTTTACTATCGTATTCGGCTAAAAAAGTCTCATAAAAGTGAACTACAGGATCCTGCTTGCGCGTGCGTTTTCCAAAGCTGCTAAGAATCCCCTCCATGTCGGTTTGTTGTAAAATAGTCGCTAGAGTATCCACGGCCCAAGTAATCCGCTCATCTAATTCTGTACCAGCAATTTGATGAAAAATTCCCCGCAAAAAAGGGTTAGTTTTCGGTAGTCGAAATCCCGCCGTTTCCCGGGAAAAAGAACTTATTTGATCCGTATTACAGCGTGCTGCGAATAAACCATAACAGATTGTTTGTGCATACATATCCGCGAACTGCGCTTCATTGAGATCACTAATTAAAACTCGTTGAAAAGATTGCAATTGTTGCCGCAACATTCCCCCGCAATCTTGATCTTTTAAAGCTTGGCCGATTGCATCTCGAATTAACTGCGCTAAAGCGGCCATTTTTTTCGCTAATTCTCGCGGTGTTGTTATCTGAATAACTTTTGAGAGGAAAAATTGACAGAACAATTGTTCTACTTGTAAAATACCCTGGGAATCAGGTTTAATTTGCTTTTTTTGATTAAGACTTGCCACGGCAGCTGATAGACGCAATTCTCCCGATACATACCAACGAAATTCTAAATGATCAGTGATAATTAAATTACCCAAAGCCTGTAAATAACGTTTTATTTGGGGAGTATTTTCAACCTTTTTGAGAGAAGTTCCGATATCTTTTGCTTCCAGATGACCAATTTCTACTATACCCTGATTAATCACAAAATCCGGAGCGCCACAAGCAATCCTTTTGGGTTCATTGAGAGCCTGTAGGTTATTATTTAGGGATTCAATTAATTTTTTTAAAGCAGGACGATAACTGTGTTCTGTGGCGTTACCCTGTTGATAAATGCCTGTGATTTCCTCTAGATATTTTGGCAGTGAGTTACTCATTATCGTTGCGACATACAAACGTTCTTCTATAGATAAAATATAACCTCATTTGCCCCCAATGTCCACTGCCCTCATCCTACTTTATGGCTGCATCTGACATTTGCAGAAATACCGACAATGAGCAATTATCAGTGATTCTTGAATTATCACAGATATATCAGCAGCTGCCTGTAAGCATCCCACCGAAAAGCTAATGCGCGGGGGGTTTGGGGGCGGCGCCACGCCCCCAACGGGGGGTTTGGGGGGTAGAACCCCCCAAAAGCTTGGATTGATT
>NZ_JAPZQM010000629.1:0-2818 GCF_027530565.1 Microcystis sp. LE19-10.1B
GGTTCTTCGTTACTTGGTATGGTTCGATAGGGGGGCATAAATCGACTAAATCCTTATCTGGTAAGAGACTTAATTGATTAGTTCGCTCTAGATAAAAAACAATTGACAAAAATCGCTAAATGCCTTTCTATATAAGGGTTACATCCCTTATAATCCCCGTCCATTGCATAACACAAACCGAAGAGCCTTAAAACTCTACTTGCAAGTCTCCCATCACAGTTGATATAGTCGCTGGATCTCCTTGACGATAGTAACCGCCGTTAACTTCGGCAATTTTTTGCAAAGCCTGGGGATTAAATTCTCCTTCTTTCCCATAACCAATAGTAAAGAAAGCAATTCGCTGATCGGAAGAAAAGCCACTCTTTTGCAACTCTTGTTCCAACTGATCCAGATTAATTTGTGACCCCGAATCTTCTCCATCAGTTAAGATTAACACGGCATTAATAGTATCAGTCCGCAAATTTTGAGATAGCCAGTTGCGGGCATAGAGGGCGCTATCATAAAGTCTGGTCCCACCACTGGACCGCAGTTGGCCAATAAATTCAATGCCGCGATCTCGCCCCTGTGGAGTTCCTTCTATAATCACAGGTTCGTTAATAACTGAATTGAAACTAATTAGGGCAATTCTTTCCTTCGGTCCCAGGTTCTGAACGTAATTAAGTAAAGTATTCTTAACTGATGTCAGTTTTTGCCCTTCCATCGACCCAGAAGTATCAATTACTACTGCTACTTGCGACGGTTTCTTGGCATAATTTTGCCAGCTTTTAAGCATGGCTTCAACTACTTCTGGTTGGGGCGAACGGTAAGAGTCATAGGTGGGTTGAGGATTCACGCCAAATTCAGCAGAAAACTTGCTTCCCAAGGCTACTCCTGGAACACCCGGTCGCAGTCCCAAATCTGTGGCAATTTGTTGGTTTTCGGGCAAAAGAATGAATTCAATTACCTTTTCAGCAGCTTCTTTTTCTCGGTCACTTATCCAAGGCGCATTGGCTAAAATTGCCCGCATATTGGAACTGAAAGTAGCCTTGGGATAGACGGCTTGATAGCGCGTTTGATTGGAACCAGCTTGGCTGTTAGCAGCAATTACCAAAGACTCGTAAACTGAGGCTACCGAAGCCCAAAAGGGTCCGTTGGCGACCATAGATTGGGCAAGGGAAGCGGTAGAAGTACCATAGCGAGTGATTTTACTCTGGATCTGTTGAATTTGTCCCTGATATTTTTCTACGTCAGCTACAGTCAGATCTTCCGGGCGCTTACCTGCTACAGCAGCAAATTGGGCCACCAGGGTTTGTAAGCCAGAATTAGAACGGGTAGGCGCGGTGTGGACGTAAGTGATGGGGAGGGGTGGGGCTTTGGGATCGAGTTGGCGGTAGTTGTCCAATTTAGCTAGGGCGACGAAGGGATCTTCTACTTTTTCTAAACCCTTGGCGAGGTCAGCGGTTGTCATGAAAACCATCGGACTGTAGGCGATCAGGGGTGAGTCGGTAATTTCCGGGATGTAATTTTGTCCGGGAAATAGCTTGTTCATCTGGTAGATGAGTTGACTCTGATAAATTTCGCCATCGACGGATAAAAGGGTGGGAAATTCGGGCGCATCGGCTTTGAGAGTTCCATTTTGGTACTGTTGGGCCAGCGAGAGAATCGTTTGGACCACATCGCCGCTTCCTTTAGCTTCGCAACTGAGGTAAAAGGCTTCACCGCTAGCGAGTTTGGGTTGGCTTTGGTTCAATTTCGTGGCTGCTTGCTGACAGAATTGGGCTAGGTCGCTTCCCACGAGAAATTTGACTTCAAGTCCCTGTTGTCTGGGTTGTTGGCTTCCTTGTTGTTGGGGTTGCTGTCCACAAGCACCTAGAAATACTAAGGTAGACAGGACGGTTAAGGGAGTAACTGAGGTTAAATAACGAGAAAAAGCAAGATTTTGGCGTTTAATCATGAGTCTTGACAGAGTAATAACCAATAAAGCACGAAGTTACTCGGATCAATGCAGATGGGATGAGAACATATTTCCCTAAAATGTCGGATGAATGCCCCCGCTAAATTTTTCGACAAGACATCAACCTTTGCGGGGGATGAAATCCGACCAGGATATTAACTGCGAAGCCCGATTTTAATTCTACCATTTGTAGGTAAACTGTGTTATACTTAATTTGGCCAATGGTCGAGGATTGTTAGATGCTAGTCGTAGAAGCAAAGCTAAAAAACGGAACACCAGAGCAATATCACCAGCTTGATGAAGCTATCAAAACTTCTCAGTTTGTGCGTAACTCTTGTGTTCGTTATTGGCGGTCCAATCAAGGGACAACCCGCAATGATCTCCAAAAACTTTGTGCGGTACTAGCTAACAATAAAGAGACCCCTTGGGTGAAGAAATTAAACTCTCAAGCTCGTCAATCGGCTGCTGATAGAGCCTGGCAATCAATTAATCGGTTTTATCATAATTGTCGATGCCCAGATACCGGGGAAAAAGGGGTTTCCTCGATTTAAAAAACATAGCCGTTCTGTTGAATACAAATTAACGGGCTACAAACTATCTGATGAGCGACGTAAAATCAAGTTCACCGATGGCTTTAAAGCAGGAGAATTTGATTTATGGTGTAGTCAAAAAACCTTAGTTTATTATTCAGAGCAACAGATTAAACGGGTAAGAGTTGTTAGACGTGCTGATGGTTATTATTGTCAGTTTTTGATTGACGTAGAGCGGCAAGAATACCATAAACCAACGGGACAAATAACAGGAATTGACCTAGGGTTAAAGGAATTTTATACCGATGCTCAAGGCAATACTGTAGAGAATCCACGTTATTTAAGAAAGTCAGAA
>NZ_JAPZQM010000487.1:0-4755 GCF_027530565.1 Microcystis sp. LE19-10.1B
GAAATATTATGGAGATTTTTAAAATATGAATGGATTGAATTTAGCGCCTATAAAGACCGAAAGAGCCTCCTCGCTTACGTTAAAAAAGTGCTGGACAATTTTGGAGGCGAGTATGTAATTAATTTTGCCTAGGTACTTAACGAGGAAAAGGCTAAAAGATTTCAGGATCGAGCGAATCAAGTGCTAAGGGAATTATTTGATCGAGAATTTAGCGATTAGTTCCTATTATCGGTTATCAGTTATTAGCTATCAGTTAAAACCGAAACAATTGCGGTTTTGAACTGTCAGTTATCGGTTATCAGTTGTAAGTTTTTTGTAAGTTTTTTGTAAGTTAATCACGAACTATCCTTGCTATGATGATGTTTCCTTAGTTTTCCGATAGTACGCTATAGGTTCATTGTCAAAATTAATCGCTTTATGATACCCTATGGATAGGCAGAAATTCAGGATGAGAAGATGAGAAAAAAGGAAAAAAATGTTTCCCTTGTGGCCAAAGTGTCCCCTAGCATGAAAAATCAGATTTTTGTGATCGCCGAAAAAAGGAACGAAACGGCAGCCACGGTCATGCGTGAGATGATCCGAGAATGCTTGGACAAGTTAGAAGTCGCATAAAAACAACCACTCCCGAAGCTTCGCAGGCTAGGGAGCGGTACAAAATATTTTCCAATACAATGAATAATACCAGAAAATCACCACAAAAGTCAAGCATTCCCCTGAATGCCACGGGATACCACGATAAAAGCATTACCAGCCCAATAGAAGCCTTACTAAGTAGAATAAAGGCTAATTTTGGCTTAAATTGCCAGAATGACGCGAATTTTGCGGCACGGGTAGGGTTAGCCACGGCACAAAAAATCAGTTTTTTAGGGGGTGTGGGATGAATCACCTCCGGATACTAGAGAATGTTCTCAAAGAAGCTTCGCGGTCTTTTGGGACGTTAGAACTAATCGCCCTAACAGCGACCCATATCTCTGAATACTGCCAAAATAGGCAGGAAAAGCGAGAAGCTTATCGAATAGCGGCAAAAATCATTAAATGCGATGCTAAACAGCTAAAAGCTATCTGTGAGAAGCTTGATCAGCTTCAATCCCAGATAAATTTTGATTTTGATTTTTTTGGGGGTGTAGGCCATGAGTAGAAGTAAGCTACACCCTTTTAAAGGCTCTAACTCATGCCCAATCTGTGGCGAAGCTGACAGCGATTGTCGCTACTCTACCGATGGGGAATTGGTTCTATGTCATTCTCACATCGGCTTTGACCCCAATCATCCTGATTGGCATTTTCTGGGGGATTCCAGTAATGGGGTGTGGGGAAAATTTGTTCCCAGAAAAAGCGAAGCATTCGATCGCACGGTCTGGTTAGAGAAAAAATTACAGCGAGAGATCGACCGATTAGAACGGCAAAAAGAACACGCTAAGAATGCCCTGAGTATTCCAGATAGAGACAAGGCTCTAAGAAAGTTATCCCAATCGCTAGGGCTGTCACGCCGGCATCGACAAGCGTTACTCGATCGAGGGCTGTCTGAGAGTCAGATAGAGACGGGTTTATTTTTCAGCATTTACCCTAATGATGATGTTCCCCCCGGCATTCCCCCCAATTTACCCGGCGTGAATAATGGGAAGATAGCGGCTGGCGGGGTCGGTATCGCTTGCCTTGCCTTTGATAGCGAGGGCCGGGCGATCGGATACCAGATAAGGTTAGAGAATGTTACCGATTCAAAATACAGATGGGCTAAGGGTTTAACTTCCAGTCACCTACCCGATGGTGAACTACCGATCACCCATATCCCCAATGGCAAGGATAACGGTCAAGTCTGGTTAAGTGAGGGGATACTTAAACCTTTTGTCGCTGCCCATAAGCATGGGCTTAATGCCATAGGTGCAGCCGGTGGGTATTTCTCAGGTGCTGCTAATCAGATTAAGAATGCGATCGGACCCTATCGACAATTAATTTTATGCCCGGATGCCGGTGACATAAATAACCCTCAAGTGATGCTGAGATGGTCTAAAGAGATTAAATTTTTGGAATCTCTAGGGAAGTCGGTATTAGTCGCATTTTGGGGGCAAAAAACCAAAGATGATGATGATATTGATGAGATAGGGAATCTGGAATCAATCGAATTTATCACGCCTAGCCAATTCCTTGAAATGGGAAAAAGCGATCCTTTACCATTCTGGGAAAAGGTTAAAAGATTAGTAGCGAGAGATCGGAAAAAAAATAGAAAACCCTTACCCTCACCCTTACCAAATAATCGAGAGGCAAAAATCTATGACCGCTCTAATCGATTAAATGAATGGGCATCGGGTAAATATATCTTAGATACGTCTCCCACTGGAAGCGGTAAATCTTATGATGCTGGCAAGGCAACCCCTGAGATGATGGGAGTTACAGACATTATTTATGTCAACAATGACCCTCGAAATGTCTCAACCCCAACGTTAAAAGATTGGCCAATATTAGAGGGTCGTCACGCCGGTTTATACCGTAACGAATTGGGGGAAATACGGACACGAAAAAGGAAAGACTCACTTGATAGATTCCAAGAGAAAGATTTACGGGCTAATTGTGCTAGACCCTTTACCCATGCGGCCTTAGCCAATCAAAATATAAGCCACGGAATAGAATCAGCTACTATCTGTCAGGGTTGCCAGTTCCTTGAGTTATGTCGGTCTGGCAAGGGGGATTATGATTATCTACAAAAGCGTGCGATTGCACTACAATCTAAGCGATTAATAGCTCACCCGGCAAGCTTGCCTAATCCTAAGTCGTATGACCCCGAAAATGGTTTCGACTATGGGAATACGACCCTAATTTTCGAGGAAAGTGAACTAAGCGCTAACACTACCAAAATAGTTAAGGTATCAGTGAAAGATATTACAGCCTCGATCGCATCCTTAGCGGAAAAGGATAGTGATCTTTTCCTATCTCTTAAGCCTTTACTGATTGCCATTAAGAAGCTAATAGCAGAAAAGCAGTCTAATCGCTATGGTTTCGATGGGAAAACCTTAAGAGAGAAGCTTTTAGGCTTAATTCCCAATGATATAGATTTAAATCGCCTAAAATCAGCATTAACCCCTGATTTAAGCTTTCTTGATCCAATCTCTGAGATGGGGGAATCAATAGCAGATATGCCGGCATCGGTCCGCCGGGCATTCGCTGAAAAGGATAGCAATTTAGCGGAAAAAGCCGAAAATGAGACATTAAAGCAGTGGCTACCTGAATTAATTGATTCTTTGCAAGGTAGAGGCTATTTATCGCTTAATCATGGTATTTTATCGGTTTCTTTTGTTGATTCTCGATTCTTAGCGATTATAAATGAGGCCGCTAAAATCATTTTCTTGAGTGCCACGGAATCGCTCGAAAATCTTGAGGCCCGAACCGGCTTAACAATTGATCTGATTACCATTGGGGGGGATATTCCAGAAAATATCAATTTTATCCAAGTGATCGACTTAGGCCGAATGGGTATTAATCGGGGGGAAGGTCAAAAGCGACGATCTAAAGTCATCCTTGACCATTATCGGGAAACCGACCCCAATAACACGGCTGTCATCCGATTCCAGTCTCACTGCAAGGATGAAGATGACCAGACAAGTCTTAAGCATTTTGTCAATTCGCAGGGAACTAACTTAATCGCGGGTGTTACCCGTCTGATCATCGACGGTTTACCATGCCCTAACCTTGAGTCACTAAGGCATGACTACGCTGTTAGCACGGGTTTAAACCCCTATGGTGAGGACTTCGATCGCTATACCCGTCATCGCATTCTATCCATCATCAAGCAAGAGATAGGAAGGTTAAGGGCTAATCTTTACCCAGATCGAATTTTCGAGGTTGTACTGCTTACCGATTATGATTTTAGCGGCCTTATCCCCCCTAACCAGATTAAGCAGGTCAAGGCCCATGAAATCACCCCGGATGCTGAAAGTGTCAAAGAACGGACTAACCGGCTAATAGGTGAGGCTGCTAATCGGTTGTGGGAAACCGGGGAAAAAGTAACCGAACGTGCGATCGCTACTGTAACCGGCATGGCACGGACTACGATTAACCGGTGCCGGGCATTCCTTGATGAAATTTTGGCCACATTTACTATAAGTAACCCTAATAGCAATTGTGGCCAAGCTGAAACCCTTACCCAGACCGACACAGACCTAATTAATGATGCTACGGTTTACCTAGAGGCCGCTAGTGAGGACTCACTCCTAACGGAATTTGGGAACATCCTAGAGGTACTCGATCGCAATCAGTGGGCCGCCCTATGGGGATTTATACCTATTCCGATAAGAGATAAGCTTCTTAATCAGCTTTTGGCGATTGCAACTTAATCACTAATCATACTCAAAACTCAAAACCGAAAAAATTGCGTATTTTTGGGCATTTTACCCTTGAGAAATGTTTCAGAGCTAATCGGGGTTAGGGTAGTAAACCTTATAAAAAATTCTAAGCGCTGACTAATCTAGCTCGTCGAGAGCGAACCAGTTCTGGGATATAAGTGTTCTTGTCATCTTGTCCTTGAAAACCAAGCCTTTCGTACACAGAGCCGCCAATGCCAGGTATCACCTCACCGTCTGACGTTCGCTGATCATCTTTTGCAAAATATATGAATTCAAATTTATTAAGTACCTAGGCAAAATTAATTACATACTCGCCTCCAAAATTGTCCAGCACTTTTTTAACGTAAGCGAGGAGGCTCTTTCGGTCTTTATAGGCGCTAAATTCAATCCATTCATATTTTAAAAATCTCCATAATATTTC
>NZ_JAPZQM010000157.1:0-4314 GCF_027530565.1 Microcystis sp. LE19-10.1B
TCAGCTTTTTTCTCCCCACACCCCTTCTCCACTCTCCCTTCTCCCTTCTCCCCACACCCCACACCCCACACCCCACACCCCACACCCCACACCCCACACCCCACTTCCCATCATCGAGGGAGTAATTGTTGATAGAAATCCAATTGTTTTTGAGCGAGGGCTTTATTAGTATAATTGGTCATTACCCTCTGATAACCCCTCTGGCCTAATTCTTGAGCGAAGCTGGGATTATCTAAGAGAGTTTGTATAGATTTAGCCAGTGCCTCCCCATCTTTTTCGGGAAAAATTAAACCCGTATCAGCAATAACAAAGGGGATTTCTCCCGAATCAGAACCAATAACAGGAACCTGACAGGCCATAGCTTCAATTAAGACATGACCGAATTGTTCTTTCCAACCGACGGCAGTTAAGGTTTTGACCTGATAGGTGATTTCTGAAGGCAAAACTAAAGTGTTCATCAGGTTAATATAATTAACTACTTGATCGTGGGGAACACTTTCCACTATCATCAAGCGATCGCTTATTCCTGCGGCTGTAGCTTCGCTGACTATTTTATCTTTCAGGATTCCCCGACCTAACAGTAATAATTTCCACTTACCTGTTAATTTAGCTACAGCTTTAATCAGCGTTATAATGCCTTTCTCTTCCACAAAACGACCGACAAAACCAATCACAAATTCATCGCTTTCAATGCCTAAAGATCGGGCTAAATCGGGTTGCTTGTCAGGGGAAAAAAGGACTTCATCCACTCCTAATTGCGGTAAAACTGTGTATTTACCCCTGTAACCCCGTTCTTTTAAAACATCTACTCCGTCCTGATTACCGGCGATTAAACCATCGGTATTTTTCAGGTTATAAGCTTCTAACCAAGAGATGGGAAATTTAGGAGTATAGGGAAGATTCCACCAAGTAAAAAATACATTTTTAGCCTGGAGATTTAAGAGACGATTCAGAGTAATAAATTGAGCATAAGCGAGAGATTTAGAACCCTGTTCCACTTGAATAATATCGGGTCTAAATTTCTGCAATAAAGGAATTATATCAGCACCAAAAGTTAATAAAGCTTGGTTATTCTGGCTAAAATTAGAGATAGGAATGACTCGGAAATTGTCGGCTATTTTCGGTTGACTTTCAATGATTTTATTTTGGACTCCTCCCGGTTGCCAACGTTGGGGAACAACAATAGTAACTTCAATATTGGGATTTAATCTTGTCAGGGCGCGCAGTTTCTCACAGTTGAGATCAACTATATAGGTATGACTAGCGACTAAAATTCTCATAGATTATCTAGTTTTGTATAAATTTGGCCATCATTCCAGAGGGACTTTACTTGAGTTTTCAGAGCATCAAGAAAACCTAAACTATAAAAAATTCCCCTAGAGAGTATTTTAATCGGGGAACCACCTTTATTACAGGGAGGATTGCCAAGAACGTGACAATCAAATAATTTAGCATAGAGTCGCAATTGTTGAGCGGGAGTGAGATTTTTCAGGGCCATCAGAAAGTGATTATGATAAAAAGTCGTCTGATAACTCAAAGAACGAGTGCTAATATCATGACAGCCGCCGGTTTCTTCGCCTAAATGAACCAGATAAGCGGTGGGATCGTACCAGACATGATAGGGAGTCCGGCGTAACCTTAAGCAAAAATCCGATTCCTCGCGCACGGCACTGCCACGAAAGCGTTCATCGAACCAAATGCCGTATTTCGTAAATATATCCTTACGGAAAGACATATTACAGCCCCGGGCTGAGATTACCTGCTGGGGTTTAGTGGTGTGGACAAGATCGATGTAATACCAAGCAATGCCCGGATCCATCGCTTGGGGGGGTAAAAAGTCGATTTCGTAGGGTTTGCCGGTATCTGTCACCATTTTTTGGGAGTCACCCAATTTCATGCGATCAAATACCCGACCGGCCACTACACCTATCTCAGGGTTCTTGACAAAATTCTCACTATGTGCTTTGAGATAATTATCCGGTAGCCGCACATCATCATCGATAAAAAGAACGATATCGCCTTGGGCGCGACGGACTCCATAATTTCTGGCACCGGGTAAACTCGCCCAATCTAGCCGATACCAGCTAATTTTGTGCTGATTAGCCAGATTTTCCAGATAGGATTGTATGGCGGGGCTGTGGGTAGCGGTTTGGTCGATAACTAACACCTCAAAATCGGGATAATCTTGTTTGAGCAGGTCATCGAGAGTATCTTTAAGAGGCTCTTCGCGTCGATAGGTGGGTATGATGACAGAAATCGAGGGAAAATTCATAGCAGGGAATGGGGGAGTGGGGGAGTGGGGAAGTGGGGGAGTGGGGAAATGGGGGAATGGGGGAATTTCCACTAAAACCCTAAAACCCCAACACCCTAAAACCCAACACCTATATTTCAAGCTAAAGAAACACCTTTGCGTTTAAATTTTAAGCCCTTTTTGGAGGATTTTGTGGCGGTTTCCCCCGCCAGAATTTTGGCTTCTTTTTCCTGTTTTTCGATCACGGGTAATCTAAAAATTACGCCCGCAAATATCCAGTAATAAACGCCCACAGGATCCGTATCGAGGGCATACCAATAGGGAAGATAGGCAACAAAGAGCAGCAAAACCCAATAACTACCGGCAAAACCCCGCAGAGTGGGATCTTTGAGGGAACGATAGGTGCGGAAGGCCAGATAAACTAGATGGGTCATGAATATCATGTACAAGGCAAAACCAATGTATCCCAACTCGAATAAAACTTTAGTGTGATAGGTTTCCACAAAGGAAATATTACCGAAAACCCTAGCAGAAGCTGTGGCCACACCAAGTCCACGACCTAAAATACCGCCCTGATTACGAATAGCAAAATCCAACTGTTCTTGAATAAAAAGGGTGGGGGGAGCCTGTTGCCAACGGTTGATGGCACTATCGTAGCGTTGTTGGACAAAATCCGGGTCAAGGAAAGAAAAACCGATAGCTAGAAGTAAAGTGGCGGCAAAAATGATCGGCAAAAATCGTTTTAAGTTAGCGATTTGTCCCGTAAGAATCGGGATCAGAAGAATAATTATCAGTACACCAAAGAAAGCTAGTCTTTGCCCAGATATCAATGCATTAATAAAAACTAGGGTTAAACCCACTAGGGCTGCTAGTCGCCATTTTTGGGAAATTTCACTAAAGGCACTGGCATAACAAACTACGGCACTAGAGACCAAAAACCAAGCCCAGTGCCAGGGAGAAACAAAGGTACCTGGTAGGCGGATCATATTCACTTCCGGACTATACACTAATGCCCCACCAACCAAACACCTTGCATCTAAGTGGGCTTTGAATAGTGCATCAGCTACAAAGCCTCTAGTTCCTACACAACGACCGGTTTTCAGCATCCAGTATTGCATTAGTCCTAGGACACAACAAATAATCGCTAAAGTCACTAAAAGACGACTAAAAAATAATAGGGTCGGTTTGTCTTTGATTAAGTAATAAGTGCAGAAGATCAAGGGGACATAACCCAGCAAAACTTTAAATCCTAATATTCCTTGCAGAAAAGTCTCACTTTCCCGACAGGGAATCCCGCCCAAACGACCATCCCTAAAGATACTCATCCCAGCCACGGAATCACAAGTAGGCAGAAATTGTCTCTGCAAATTGACGGCTAATAGACAAACTACACAGAAAACAAAGATTAATAATAGGGTTGTACCTAATTGTTTGGGGACAATAATCGGTAATTGCTTTTTTCGACATTCTAAAACTAAGGCGATTAAAGCGGGTAGATAAAAGATATCTTTACTAAGCTGGAGGATTGAACTACCTCCCAACCAATACACGATAGTGCCAGTGAAGGGGACATAGATAATAAATGCCCAAAGAGCCATGCGAGGATAGCTAAAGGAGAAAACTACTAAAATTAAGGCTAAACTTACTGCAGCTCCTATCGTGGCATCAAATAATAAGCTGAGGGGTAATCCGAGCAAAATTGCTACACAAATAGCAAAAATAACCAACCCCGTTAACTTTTGTTTCTTTTGCCTTTCTTCTTTTTTGAGGGCAAGTTTCTCTTTGATGTTAAGCGGGGGACTATCAGCTTTTGTTTGGCCTTGTTTATTCTTTTTTTTCTGGCGATCAATACTTAGTCTGGTCATCGAAAAACTGGGTCTGAAACCCCGCCCTTTAGCGATAGCGGAGGGCGGCTTTATATAAGTTAGCGAGAAACAATTAAACCGTTAGAACGACGAATTAACTGAATCTTGCTAACAGCTATCTGTCCCAATCGTTGACCATTGGTATCGCTTACAGATAGCTGTTTTTCGGTATCTCCACTGACATAACCAATCCCTTTG
>NZ_JAPZQM010000235.1:0-1043 GCF_027530565.1 Microcystis sp. LE19-10.1B
TCAATTGTCTATCTTTTGGTATTAACCTATTTGTGCCTTAAGTCCTTTCCTGTATGAATTTCAGCTACTTTTGAGCGTAGTTGCTCTCATCGAATTTTATTTTAAGTTAATTATTTGCATAACAATTCCCGAAGAGCCAAACAATTTATGATTGACTTAATCGTAAGTGGGGATGGAGATGTACCTTTATTCCTGAAAGTAGGGGACGGAAATGAAGCGGACAAAGCGGTTTTTGGTCAAATCGCCCGAGAATTTAAAAAACCAGTTGACTTTGACAGTTTAATAGTCGGCGATAGCGCCCTCTATAGCAAAGAGAATTTAAAACTAATGAAAGAAATGCGTTGGTTGTCTCGAGTACCATTAAGCATTAAAGAGGCTCAAGAGTTAGTCGATAGCATCTCAGAAAAAGAGTTAACCGATGCAGAAATACCGGGTTATTCCTGGCGGGAAACCATCTCTAACTATGGGGGTATAGAACAAAGATGGTTGCTAGTTGAAAGTCAAGCTAGACAAGAATCAGACTTGAAAAAATTAGAGAAAAAAATCGAGCAGGAAAAGAATTGGGCATAAGAAAAAATCCGGCAACTATCCCGAAGAGAATTTGAGAATAGAGCGGTGGCGTTGGCGATAGCCAAAGGATTATCTGACTCCTTAAAATCTCATCAGTTAACGGAGATTAAAGTCAATCTCATTCCGCCTGAGTCCCAGGGGTCAAAACTCAAATCAAAAGACGATTTACCCTCTCAAAGCTATCAAGTTCAAGCCAAATTAGAGTTGAATTTGACCGCCATTGAGAGGCTAAAGAAACGAGCAGGACGATTCGTTTTAGCAACTAACGATTTGGAGAAACAACGATTAAGCAGTGAGGATATACTCAAAAAATATAAAGGGCAACAAGCTCCGGAAAGAGGATTTTCTTTTCTCAAAGACCCCGGCTTTTTTGCCCACAGTGTCTTTCTCAAATCTCCCCATAGAATCGAGGTCATGGCCATGCTCATGGGCTTGTGCCTGCTGGTTTATACTATTGGTCAAAGACAACTTCG
>NZ_JAPZQM010000238.1:0-14455 GCF_027530565.1 Microcystis sp. LE19-10.1B
TCGAGAATTTGAAAATAAAGAAGAACTGGAAAAAGTAGTCAATCAGCTTTTAAATGAAGGGGGATTGATTATTAAATGGAGTAGAAAACTTAAAAATAAGGGTAATGCTGTCAATGTAACTTAAATGCGTAAAAGCTTATTAAGAAAATGGATCAAGAAGGTTTTTTTCAAAGAAACCAACCACACTGGTCTAATATCATAGTGCAGCCTAATGAAAATCTGAGCATTCTTACTAAAGGTTCTGGAGCCGATAAATGTGTAGAACTTGTCAAAATAATATTATCTGATACCTCTGATGGTGTAAGAGAGCTAATAAAAAAGACCAAAGAGGAAATTAGTCCTGATGTTAACTGGAATGAACATTTAATTTCTAAATGGAAAAAAGAGTTTCATGTCATCCTACCTAGAGTAGATTTGATTGATGAGCAACTACAAGAATCGTCTGAATCGGAGGATTTATTTTCTGAAGTTAGAGAGAAGCTAGACTCTTTTGAAGAAGAAGAAAACGAATTTGCTAAAATTGAATACGATGGGGATATTTTTCAAGAAAATGAATAACTGAACTATTAAACGCCAAGGAATTTGAGAATAACGCAATTGTATCGGAAGGGTGAGTTCCCTAATGCAACTTCTACCGCTCCACTAATAGATTTTTGGGGAACGCACCATGCACATTGATTGAAGCTGTAAGTCTAGGCGTTGCTGAATCAAGGTATGAATGCCAACTGTGCATCGTATCCAAAAGTTAGTTTGGGTCTAGCGGCAAGATGTAGGCAGAGTAGTCAAGTGAAGTGTCCCATGCCTGAGCCTCACCTTGTATAGAGCCGACAAATGACTTTAGGATACAATGACGATAAAAGCTAGTAGCCAGTTGGATATATTTGTTATGGCATTAATATCCCGTGTTGTTCACAGTGATCCCGACATTCTAGGGGGAACCCCTGTTTTTGTAGGAACTCGTGTGCCGATGAGAACCCTACTTGATTATCTTGAGGCTGGTGATTCATTAGAGGTATTTCTAGACCATTTTCCCAGTGTCAGTCGAGAACAGGCGATCTCAGCCCTTGAATTAGCAAAGGAAATGTTGACAGCCTATGCGAATCCTGCTTGATGAATGCGCCCCACGCCCGTTAAAGCGTGAGCTTGCCGATTACGAGGTATGCACAGTTGTTGAGATGGGATGGTCAGGGAAAAAGAACGGTGAGTTGCTGAGGCTGATGAGTCAGGAGGGTTTCACGATTCTCCTCACTACAGATCAAAATTTGCGTTATCAGCAAAATTTACAGCAAACTGGAGTGGCAGTTATTGTTCTTGTAGCAACCAGCAACAAACTTTCTGACTTACTTCCCCTAATGCCAGATGCCTGTAGCGTATTAGATAAAGTCTCTCCAGGAGAAGTGATTGAAGTTGGAGGCTCCTGAAAGTTGTGTTGGCGAAAGCAGCATAACTCCGCATCCCTGGCGATATCTCGATCCCAAATCACGGGAATCTGCTGTTTAGCGATTAATTCGGCTTCTTCTCGACAAATAGCCCGAATTCCCACGGGTAAGGTCGGTAAACCCATTTCTAACACCCGACGCATCACACAGGCGTGGTTATGGTGCGATCCTTCGTACTCAAAACGCATATCGCCATGGGCATCAATTTGAACCACCGTAAAAGGTTCCGATAAAGCTTGTCGGTAAGCTTGTACTACTCCCGTAGTGATAGCGTGTTCACCCCCGACGGCGACGACAAATTTATCATCGGCAATTAAACGAGAAACTGTAGCTGTGGTGACGGCTAACATCTCCTCGGCGGACAATTGCGGTTGTTGACGGGTATCTGCGATCGCATCATGGGTATAGATGCCCACTTCTAAACAGGTTTCCCTCTTAAGTTCCTCATCATAGGCTTCCAATTGTTGGGAAGCGGTAATCACCGCCGCCGGTCCAGTTTCACAACCCTTGCGATAGGTGGTGGTGGCCTCGTAGGGAATCGGCAGGATCACGGCCTTAGCTGTGGCGTAAGTGGCGATCGCTTCACTCCCTAAAAACTGTTCGCTACCGGTGGCGCAAGACAATAACATGGGCAAGTCACAGAAAATTTTAGTCCAATCTTCTATTATAAATATTTTGACTATTTTTGTCTATCTCAACTGACCCCAGACATATATACTACAATAGCCAAAACCCCTTATCTATCAATAGATACATCCCTTAACTTTTCTTGGTGTACCCGTGTTTATTGTAATATTTCTCAATGGACAGGGAGCGAGCATATTTGCTGAAACCGAGTTAGATTTATGGGGGGTTTCCTTGATTTCTACCAGGGAAGAGGGCATCAGAAATTCTCTTAATTCCTTCCAAGGCACAGGTTATGGCCTTTTGTCAAGAACGTCAGTTAAATTGCTTTTTTTATATAACTCATTCCCCCTTAATTGAATAAGTTGAGGGGGAATTTTATAGATTAATTTTCGGCTTCATTTTCTAAAATTTCCTGTAATTGTGAACGCAATGGAGTTAGATTATTTTCAATCGTCCGCCAAGCAATTGCCAATTCTACCCGAAAATATTCATGAAAAATGACATTTCGCATATCTCCCATTAAACGCCAAGGAATTTGAGAATAACGCAATTGTATCTCACTAGGAATATTTCTAGATGCCTCACCAATAATTCCTAAATTATAAAGAACTGCTTTAAGAGTCACTCGATTTGAGCTAAAATCTTCAAAGGTCATATTAGCCGTCCATTCCAAGATTTCATCAATGGATTCAATAATATCTTGAAGACGAAGTTGCCAATCTCTAAAAGGCATTAATCACATCCTTTAATACAGGTTGTCGTAAATGTTCTTTTAAAGAATCTTGAGTACCTAAATCAACAGAACATCCTAATATATCTTCTAAGTAAAGTCGTACCTCGATAAACTCAAATAACCCTACCGCTTTACTAAATTCTACCAATAAATCTACATCACTGTCAAAACGTGCTTCATCCCTTGCTACTGAACCAAATAGAGACAGAGATTTTACCCCTAGTTTTTCTAATTGTTCTCGGTGTTTTGCGAGAATTGTTAGTACTTCATCTCGTTTCATGGCTATTTCCTGAAATCTGATTCCTTCATTGTAACCTTAATGGTTGTCTCGTTGATATTGGCTCTCATGATGAAGTTTATTAAAATAGAAATTATTATTGAACTTAGAAATGCTCTGCCAGTGCCAAATACCACCATTAATTAGTTTGCTTAGGTTTTTCAAGTTGCTCTTTAACTAATTCTAAGGGAAGTTTTAACACTCTAGCAATTTGTTCGACGGTTAAGCCTTCTTTCATCAATTCTGTAGCGATTTCGAGTTTATATTCTTCTTCTGGATCAAATTTTTGTAATTGGTTTTCTGGTAGTTGATTACAGATATGACCTTTATTAATTTGGACACCGTTAACGACATTATTGTTAGCGACATTATAATAATACCTTCGCAGACTAGACCTAAGATTAGCTTTATTAACTTCTTCTCCTAAAATTTCCGATAAGGTTTTCCATAGCTTACCGGCTACATCCTTGACATATTTCTCGGAACGATGATGACTTTTAGCGATTTCTGTGTATTTTTGGTGATTAATCACCCCTTCTACGATTTCAGACTGAACATCATCTAAATTCTCTCCTGTATAGGAAAAGATGAGATTATCAACAGTTGTAATTAAAGAGTGAATATCAAAATTGTTCATTTTTAAACACAGAGTCAAGATTAATAAGCTTTTACCCGACATTATATGACATTATAAGGTGTACGGTCAATTTAATATTATTTTTAGATTTAAGTTATTTTTCTTAATACTGCTTTATATAACTTTATATGACTTTAAAAGCCTTGAAGGAAAATTTCAACGTATTTAGAATACGGTGGTATTTTATATTGGAGGTGGGAAGTCACAAAATGCGACTTAAACCGTTTGTATTTATTGTATCTAGTTTCTTGAGTTCCTCTTTGTCCATGAATGCTCTTGCTATCAGCCTAGGTGGGGGTATTTCTGGATCTTATGAAATATTTAAAGGTATAATAGAGCCGTTCGATATTACAATTGATGGACAAACAATTAATACAGGATTAGTAAATTTTACACTAGATTCTTCAGAGTCTTCAAACTTTATTTTTGATTTTAATAATATGACTCATGCCTATGAAGCGAGTCTTTTGATAACAGCACCAGGATTAGATTTACTAGGTGCACCACCGCAAAGAATCACTGTCAGCTTAACAGGAGCAATAACAAGTACAGTACCAGATGATGTTATTCCTGGTTCAGAATTTGATTTAACAATTTTTTCTGAAACTCTAACAGGAGGTGGCGTATTTGAATCAGGACAATTATTATCAGGTTGGAGATACAATAATATTCAAATAAATACCACAAATGTTACCAATGTAAATGTACAAATAGGAAATGACAATAAAGCTGAAACGAAGTGTGATACCTCTAGTAAAGCTGAAGGAAGTGGACGAGTTGATGCTAACTTAACTGATCCTACGGGAAAACAAGTTATCCCTCTTACTGGACAAGGACAGACAAGTTCAGGTAATAATAAACTAAGCTGTCCACCTCCAAAAACATTAGAACCCACCTCAACCCTAAGTCTTCTTTCCCTGGGAATACTTGGTGCAGGTGCAACCCTAAAACGCAAAGTAAAACGCTCTCATTCAACCGAAAAAGAACCCAGTAACGTCGGTTAAATTGCTTTTTTATATAACTCATTCCCCCTTAATTTTAGACCAGTTGAGGGGGATTTTTATGCTCTTGCTTCTCCTTCTTGTATTTTTAACTGAATATTTGCTATAATAAACGAAGGGTAAGCATCAATCATCTTCAAGCGATAGAAACTATTATTGAGGAACGACAAAATGAACTTAGAAATGCTTGGACAAAACACTTCTCAAGCTGAAGTAACTCATATTTCTTCCCATGGAATATGGATTCTGGCAAACAATGAAGAAATGTTTCTTTCCTATCAAAATTTTTACTGGTTTCAAGATGTCCCTATTAGAAAAATTTTAAATATACAAGAGCCTTTTCCTAATCATTTTTATTGGCCAGATTTAGATGTAGATTTAAGCAAAGAAATTATTAAAAATCCTGAGAGATTTCCTTTAAAAGTTAAAGCCTAGTTTTTATCCTTAATTAAGTGCGATGCCGAAGGCACTGCGTAGCAGCACGCTGATCTTGTAGGGTGCGTTCCCTAAGGCAACTTCTACCGCTCCAGCGATCGATTTTTGGGGAACGCACCATGCACATTGATTATTGCGATCGCCGATCTTGTAGGGTGCGTTAATGAAATGTAACGCACCTTATTTTTATTGGTTGTCCTTCTGTATCCCATAGGATACACTTAAGGCATGATTGAAATTCGCCAGACCGAAACCTACTCTCAGTGGTTTAGCAATTTGCGGGATCGCCAAGCAAAAGCACGTATAGACATTCGTGTTCGTCGCCTGTCTATGGGCAATCCAGGCGATGTTAAACCAGTAGGAAAAGGTGTATCGGAACTGCGGATCGATTATGGCCCAGGCTATCGGGTGTATTTCATTCAGCGAGGCGAGACCTTGATCATCCTCTTGGCAGGAGGAGATAAGCAAACTCAAGAACGGGACATCAAAACAGCATTAAATTTAGCACAAGACTTATAGGAGATTTTCATGGCTACTATCCAAACCTATCCTTGGGATGCGGCAGAACATCTCGAAACAAAAGAAGATATAGCTGCATATCTTGAAGCAGCTCTTGAAGATGGCGATCCAAGCTTAGTGGTAGCAGCATTAGGTGATATTGCTCGATCTAAAGGGATGACACATATTGCCCGTGAAACAGGGTTGGGGCGTGAAAGTCTCTATAAAGCTTTGTCAATCGAAGGCAATCCAGAGTTTGCCACAGTTCTTAAGGTCTTACAATCACTTGGGTTACGCCTCCAAGTCGTACCAATTGCCTAACTTCACCGTTATACTGAATCGGTTTTTAATAGCATGATTAACTCCCAATCCCACTTTAAAAACCCGCTCCCTTTTCCCCACTTTCCACTCCCCCATACCTGTTAAACGGGATTTAGGATCAGAGCGATCGCTAGATTAAGGGTTAAGTAATGTTAAGATCATAATTCTTCATGAAGAAAGCGCATGATCGCCGAGTAACTGTAGCTAAAAATACCAAATTTTGCCCCAGTCACAATACATTAGGGATCAAGCGCATTCGATCGAAGCAGGAATTTTCTCCCCAGTATCTATGAATCAATCAGAAAGTTGTGGTAAGGTCTATCTCGTCGGTGCAGGTCCCGGAGATCCCGGTTTGTTGACCTTAAAAGCGAAAGTTCTCCTAGAAAATGCCGATGTTGTCCTCTATGATGCCCTAGTCAGCCCCTCGATTCTGACCATGATTAACCCCAGGGCCGAACAAATCCATGGGGGTAAGCGTCGCGGTCGTCATTCTCTAGTACAGGAGGAAATCACCGCTTTACTGATCGAGAAGGCCCAGACTAATGCTGTGGTTGTTCGTCTCAAGGGGGGTGATCCCTTTGTTTTCGGTCGCGGGGGTGAAGAAATGCTCGATCTGATTGCGGCTGGAATTAGCGTCGAGATCGTGCCGGGGATCACTTCAGGAATTGCCGTGCCTGCCTACGCCGGTATTCCCCTCACCCATCGCAATTATAGTTCTTCCGTTACCTTCGTCACCGGCCACGAGATGGCGGGTAAATATCGTCCTCAAGTTAACTGGTCAGCGATCGCCCATGGTGCGGAAACAATTGTTGTTTATATGGGTGTGCATAATTTACCCTATATTATCGGCGAGTTAACCAAGGCCGGCAGAAGTCCAGAAACACCGATCGCCCTGATTCGCTGGGGAACAACACCGCAACAACAGCAGTTAATCGGTACTTTCACCACGATTATGGACCAGATCGAAGCCACCGGCTTTGAAGCCCCAGCGATCGCTGTTATCGGTGCAGTGGTGAACCTTCACGATCTCTTGCAAGCGGGACAACCTTTGCTATCGAGGACAATCCCCCCCACCCCCATTTCTCCCTGATTCGGTTTCCATGCGTCAATATCAAAAATCCCTGACAATTGCCACCAGTCCCAAGAATTTCCATCGTCTCACTGCCCCCATAGAGGTGATCGTGGCTGAATCGGGCATAACGACGGGATTATGCAGTATATTTGTCTGTCACACCTCCGCTTCTTTGCTGATCCAAGAAAATGCCGATCCCGATGTTCTCACCGATTTGGCCAATTTCTTCGCCAAGTTAGTCCCGGAAGATAGCAGTCTCTACTATCACTCTACCGAAGGGCCAGACGATATGCCCGCTCACATTCGCTCGGTCCTAACCCGGACATCGGAACAAATCCCGATCGCTAGAGGTAAATTAGTTTTAGGCATCTGGCAAGGTATCTATCTCTGGGAACATCGTCAGAGTCGTCACCAAAGGCAAGTGGTGGTTCATATCACCGGGGTCTGAAGCGTTGCGTATAGTTTTGTAATAGAAACTTTACTCGTACCCCTCATCGGAGTAAGATTTTTTCCGTGTACGATCAAATTGTTCGCTTTTTGAACAAAGAACTTCATATTTCGTAACAAAAGGAAACAATTTATGCGAAAATTGTTCGCTCTGGCCCTGGTGCTATCTCTCTGGTTCACCTTTGCCGCTCCAGCGTCGGCTGATTTGTCCAATCTGACCCCTTGTAGCGAAAATCCCGCTTTCCTACAAAAAGCGAAGAGTTTCCGCAACACCACTCCTGACCCCGAATCGGGAGCCAAACGCGCTCAAACCTACTCCCAAGCTCTCTGTGGACCGGAAGGCTATCCGCACCTAATTGTGGATGGTCGTTGGGATCACATGGGCGATTTCTTTATCCCTAGCATCCTATTCCTGTACATTACCGGTTGGATCGGTTGGGTTGGTCGGGCCTATTTAATCGCCGTGCGCGACAGCAAAGATGCGGAAATGAAGGAAATCATCATCGATGTTCCCCTCGCTTTGAGCAAAATGTTAACGGGTTTTCTCTGGCCGTTGGCGGCTTTACAAGAGGCCACTTCCGGTAAATTAACCGTTAAGGATTCGGAAATTACCGTTTCCCCTCGTTAATTTTTGTGTCAAACCCTTGACTTTTTATTCCCTAGGAGAACTCAGATGGAAGGACTTACTAAATTTCTCTCGTCCGCACCCGTGTTAATTATGGCGCTGCTGACTTTCACCGCCGGGATTTTAATCGAATTTAATCGCTTTTATCCCGATCTCTTATTCCACCCGCTAGGCTAAAGGCAATCTCAGGTGATTAAAGGGGATACAGAGTCCACTGTATCCCTTTTTAAGGGCAACGATCGGAGGGACTGGGGGAATATTAAGAAAAGAAAGGCACTGGAGACGACAGGCTCTAAAAATCGATAAGATACAGGTGTCTGCAACCACAGAGGTGGGACAAACCATGCTGTTAGATAGAGATTTGATGCTAGGAAAGCGTCTGCGGTATCAAGAATTACAAGAAAAATTAAAAGAGATTTGGCAGGGAGAAAACGTTCCCGAATCCGATGAATGGGATTATGATATCCTAGTTGTCCCTTCTTTTAGTATCGATCAGAGAGTCGGTCAAAAAGTAGCGGGTTTTTTACATTACGAAGAAAGATTATTATTTTCTCTGATTCGGTTGCGACACCCGAAAACTCGTTTAATCTATGTAACAGCGCAGCCACTGGCGCGGATGGTGATTGATTATTATCTGCAATTGTTGCCTGGGATTCCTTTTTCCCATGCTAATAATCGTCTGTTATTACTGACAACTCACGATAACTCTTTTCAACCTTTAACCCAAAAAATTCTGGACAGACCGCGCTTAGTAGCAAGAATCCGGCAAGCGTTGCGTCGAGATCGTGCCTACATGGTTTGTTTTAATTCTACTAATTTAGAGCGAGAATTGTCTTTACAATTAGATATTCCTTTATTTGCCTGTAGTCCAGACTTATTGTATTGGGGTTCTAAAAGTGGCAGTCGCGAGATTTTTGCTCAAGGCAATATTCCCCATCCTGACGGTAGTTTACAGGTAAATACGGTCAAGGATTTGTTGTATGAGGCCGCTAGTTTGTGGTCCCGTCAACCGCAACTAAAACGCATGGTAGTGAAGTTAAATGAGGGGTTATCGGGAGAAGGAAATGCAGTTTTAGATTTACGTCCTTTAGGGGTAATTGTTGATAGTAACAGTCTAGATTTAAGCGAGAAAATGAATCTCTTGTCCAAACAATTAGAGAAGATGAGTTTTCAAGCAAGGGATGAAAATTGGGAGAGTTTTTCTGGCAGAATTGCTGAATTAGGGGCAATTGTCGAAGCTTTTATTGAAGGAGAAGAAAAGCGATCGCCAAGTGTGCAAGGTTATATTACACCCACGGGAGAAGTGAATATTCTTTCCACTCACGATCAAATTTTAGGCGGTCCCGATGGTCAAATTTATCTAGGTTGTCATTTTCCTGCCGATGAAAATTATCGCCTGCAATTACAGGAATTAGGTCTAAAAATAGGGGAAATTCTGGCAGCAAAGGGGGCAATTGAACGCTATGGAGTTGATTTCGTCGCTGTCAAAAATCCAGAAACTTTAGTCTGGGATTTACAGGCGATCGAAATTAATCTGCGAAAAGGAGGAACTACCCATCCTTTCATGACTTTGAAGCTTTTAACTAATGGTGAATACGATCAAAAAACCGGATTGTTTTTCAGTCAACCTCACCAAGAAAAGTATTATATTGCCTCCGATAATCTCCACAAACCCCAATACAAAGGTTTACTTCCCGATGATTTAATGGATATTATTGCTAAACATCACTTACATTTTGATAGTAGCAGTAAAACAGGAACAGTTTTTCATCTCATGGGTGCGCTGTCAGAATTTGGTAAATTAGGGTTAACTTGTATCGGCAATTCTAGTGAGGAAGCTGCGGCAATTTATCAGCGTGTGGAACAGGTGTTAGATTGGGAAACAGAGCATAGTTCCATAAATTTAGGTTATTATTATTCTGGATTACCGATCACTTGGATATAGAAGGTTTTTCTGGCAAGAATTTGCGTTTTAGGGAATCGATAGCTCGTCCGGGTACTTCCGTCGCTTGAGCGAGAATTAAATTCCAAAGATAACCGTATTTAGGGAAATTTCTCAGGAGAATCACCTCGGCAATAAAGTAAAAACGTTTAGTTCTTTTATACTCAGGAGGATTATCTTCAATCCGCAGTTGTTCGGCTATTTCTGGCAGCCAATGACCGATAGTTTTACCTTGCTCAAAAAACTTGGCCTGAATATACAAACCCAGTAATCTATCTAAACACCAAAAGGGAATATATTTAATCGGACCAGTGACACTCATGGAAGCAGTAATCTCTTTAACTGCCGGTTGTACCAGTTCGTTTTTCCAAACTTTTTTATCAAAGTTTTCCATGTGAGGACCCTTGTGATCTCGACGTTTCCCGATCAGGGCGCTAGGATTAAAAGGATTATCTAAAGGAGCGATCGGTACTTCTAATAAATAATTATTCTCTTTAAACAAGTTACTATTATTCTCTCTCCTGCTACAGATAGCTAAACTTTTTACATCGGGAATTGTTGGCCAAGGACTCTCCAATTTTTCTCGTTCACCGTAGGGAAATCCACATCTGGCTAATCTTAATACCCAACTATTGGGAAAGCGGTCAAAATAGTCTTTGACTAAGGTGACGATCTCAGGGTGTAAATATTCATCGCAATTGATTGTGAGAATATAAGTACCTCTGGCATTTAAAAATCCTGTACTTCTTTGAATAATTTCACCTCGTAAAGCACAGACAATCTGTTTCATGCGTGGATCATTGACTGGGGAAGGTTTGACCCCAGGAGGATGAACTAAAATAAATTCTATATCTCCCTTGACTTTCAATAATTCTCCTAGCCAATGTTCGCTAAATCCCTCGCGCATCGGGATAACGATCGATAGAAAAGTATTAGACATAAATTAACTCTTTAGATTTGCTTGTGATTTATCAAAGTTGTCTTGACTGCGATGCACTTAACTGGTTTAAATGGCCTCTAAATATTTGCTATCGAGCAGAAATGAGCCTCGATCGAATTTTACACCCCAATAACCCCCCGGCCGGCGATCGATAACCGTGCCGATATCGTCGATATTGAGTAGCTCCGGCGGCCGTAACATAGGCATGGGATCGGCGGTTTTCAGGTAAGGGGGAATGGCAATCAGACGGACTTTTCCCCCGATGCTAATTTCACTCATGGTACTGGCTAGATGCGATCGTGACATCGTATCTCAACTTAGCATATTTCAAATCATTCTAAAGATAGATTCCCTAGGGAATAGGTATTCTGTAAGCTGTTGCCATCCGCCTTTGGCGTTGGGTTGGGGTGTTGCTTAACCTAGCGGCGAGCGGAGCGATCGCTATCGGTACAATCAAAAAGACCCAAAATCTTAATCGCTAGTTAGGGAGAGGAATGTAAAGATTTATTAAATATAGAGAAATTGCGGCATGAGATATGATTGATATGGTTGCCTATTAGTC
The DNA here is from genome assembly GCF_027530565.1 of Microcystis sp. LE19-10.1B. Lineage (NCBI taxonomy): Bacteria > Bacillati > Cyanobacteriota > Cyanophyceae > Chroococcales > Microcystaceae > Microcystis > Microcystis sp. LE19-10.1B. The sequence continues at coordinate 11,557 of NZ_JAPZQM010000238.1, forward strand.
TAAGTCAAATGAACATTGAACAAGTTATCATTAAAAACCTAAGAAAACTTCCCTTAGAAAAACAACAAGAAGTGTTATCCTTCACCGAATCTCTCACCTCAAGAATTTCCCTCCCTTCCCCAGATTATAGTCTCACTCCCCAGGAAAAAGCTCAAAAATGGCAGAAAGTAATCGCTAAACTTCCTAAAACAAGTGCGAATTTACCTGATGAAGCTTTACACCGTGACACTATGTATGAAGACTAATGACTCAATATTTACTGGATACTAACATTTTACTTCGGGCGGCTGATACGTCTTCAGCAACTTATTCTCTTGCTAATAATGTAATTACTCAAATCGTCGAAACAGCTAATGAATGTGTTATTATTCCTCAAGTTTTAATTGAATTTTGGGTAGTTGCAACCCGACCCCTTGATGTTAATGGTTTAGGTTGGACTCCAGCACAAGCTACAAATTATGTCAATGATTTATTAGATAACTTTACATTAATTGCAGAAACGCCGGATATTTTTCCCCTTTGGTTTCAATTAGTCACCATCTACAACATTAAAGGAAAACGCACTCATGATATTAGGCTTCTTGCTGTCATGAAAGCTTCTAACATTACCCATTTATTAACCTTTAATCCTGATGACTTTATCCCTATTCCCAATATTACCATCGTTCATCCTCAAGATTTCATTAATTCCCAATAATTAAGCAGCAAATCCGACATACCGCGCCACAATCCCTCACGGAAGGCAATAGGTCGCTTGAGAAGGGGTAAAACAGGGGAAAACACCTGAGACTCCTTCCCCTGTGAATCCCTAAGCTAGGGAGAGGAATGTAAGGATTTATTAAATTGTATTTTTTGATACAGTTGTGGGGGGGGGAATGTGTACGATCCCCTTGTCTCCCTTTGGCGTTGGGTTGGGGTGTTGCCTGACCTAGCAAAGAAACGACAAAAGTAGGCTAATAGCCTCAAAGCTAAGACTACAAACTTACACACAAAAAACACTACTCAGGAGTAAAAAATGAAAAATTGGACTTTAGCCTTAGCTCTTGGAGCGGCTGCAACGACTACAATGATTGGCTTTGGAGTAAATCCTGCTTCGGCTTTGACATTTAATTTTCGTTTCGATATAGATTTTCCCTCTGCTGCCAATCCCACACCAGTTAATGCCACATTGATCACGGAGGATTTTTTGACCACTGAATCAGGCTTTACTGGATATAGAGTTACATCCATAACTGGAACTCAAGGTACAAGTCCATTTGCCGCTCCAGAGAGTGGTCCAATAATTGGTCTATTAGCTCCAGGCACAACTCAGATTGGTCCATTCGCTGCCCTAAACGATAATCTATTTAATCCAAATGGTGTTGAAAACCCCGGAACTAATACAGCATCTGCCTTTTTCTCTCAAGGGGGACTTGCTTACACGATTAATGAAAACAACACCACTCCTCCTGATGTTGATCCTTATCAGGCATTCTATGATGCTCCTAGTCAAAGTTATATGGGGTGTTTAGACCCGTGTGTTACTATTAGAAACCTAAAGGTAGTTCCTGAACCCTCCTCAACTGCTGGACTTTTAGCTATTGGCTCCTTTGGTGCATTAGGTGCAGCTTCAACCCTCAAACGCAAACTAAAATCATCCAAAACATCAGAAAACTAAACCACAAAAGTAGGCTAAATTGCCCACAAAATACGATAAATGCCCCTTCATTCAGTCAGTTGAGGGGGTTTATTGTATAATAGGGACATGATTAAATCAAGAGGATTTTGGTTATGCAACAGGTGACGATTGAGCTACCCACCACCATAATTAATGCTCTAGCCGCCTACAATCAAGAGCATAAGGTATCTTCTTCTGATACAGTACAAACGGCTATAGAATCATTTTTAATAGCGAAAGGCTATTTATCCAAACCGAAAAAATCTTTTCACTTATCTCCCGCACCCAAAGGAAGTGGCTATACTGACACATCCATCAATCATGACGCTGTTTTAGCCGAATTTACAGCTTGCCTCTATATAGATTAGGATTTGAACAAGCCACTCATTTCACACAAAATTGCTTAGAATCTGCTAATCTGATCAATCCGACAGAAGATCAGTATTTCGCAGCCATAGCAAAAGCTAAACAATTTCCTGATCAAACTATTACTATTGTTGATGCTTTGACTGCTATCATCTCAATCGAATTAGATCTACCTGTTTGGAGCTATGATTATCATTTTGATATAATGCGGGTGAAAGTATGGAGATAACCCTCAAGTGCCAACTAAAACCCTCCAAACCCTCAGAAAAGGAAACCACAAAAGTCTCCTAAAAAACATTAATAAAAAACTTGTGATCGCCGCTTCATTCAGTCAGTTGAGGGGGTTTTGTTTTTTTATATATTTTCCTCTTACACATTAGTCGCTCGAAAATGATAAGATAGATATAATAAACCAGATTGAGTCTGAGGAGAAATCAAAAATGCAATTTATTCAGACTAAAGCCAAAATCAAAGATGGACAATTAATTATCGAGCAACCCCATCAAGATTTGCCAACAGACACAGAGATTGAAGTTGTTATTATTGTTCCCGATCAAAATGAACAAGTAGAATTTGAACAAGCTCGTAAGATGCAAGCTGCATTTAAAGAAGCAGGTATCGACACTGATGAACAGATTTTAGAGCTTATTCGTAAAGTGAAGCAAGAACTATTTCAGGAGCGGTATGAATGAGGAGAATTTTTTTAGATACAAATATTTATATTATTGGTCAATTAAGGCTCTTCGGTTTGTGTTATGCAATGGACGGGGGTTATAAGGGATGGAACCCTTATATAGAAAGGCATTTAGCGATTTTTGTCAATTATTTCTTATCTAGAGCGAACTAATCAATTAAGTCTCTTGCCAGATAAGGATT
>NZ_JAPZQM010000495.1:0-5735 GCF_027530565.1 Microcystis sp. LE19-10.1B
GCACTCCAACCCTTATCCTGACTTGATTTCAGTTTTTTCTTTGTCAGTAAGGGTGTCAACAAGGAATATTACAAATTGTTAACCGAGTCTTGAAAGCCTTGTGCTACAAAGGTTTGAAATGTTAAGAAAGATGTGACTAAAGGACAGCCTTGATAAGGGGGGCATCTGATAACTTTTAACGCCTACCTACTCATATTAGAATCAGTGATTAATTGGCATCCTAGCGGAAACAAATGATTATCGACTTACCCGATCGAGAAGCTACTGTCAATTTAGGGGAAAAACTGGGGCAAACCCTGGCCCCCGGCAGTGTAATTTTATTAAAAGGCGATTTGGGAGCGGGAAAAACCACCTTAGTACAGGGAATTGGCCTAGGATTGGGCATTCAAGAGCCTATAGCTAGTCCTACCTTCACCCTCGTTAACGAATATAGCGAAGGCCGCCTTCCTTTGTATCATTTGGATTTGTATCGTTTGCAGGGTCAAGATATCGAGGCGCTGTACCTAGAAAATTATTGGCAGGGAATCGAGGTGGATTTAGGGATAGTGGCGATCGAATGGTCGGAACGTTTAACTTTTTTGCCAGAAAATTATCTAGAGATTACTTTACTCGATCGAGGCGAGCAAGGACGACGAGCGCTGCTCAATTTTGTCGGTGGGGACGAAAAAAATAGCGACCCCACAGGAATCGCTATCAGCACTTGACTTTTGAAGCAATCAAACTTTAGCGGTAACTTTCCACTTATTCTCTAACTCGTCTTTCTTCTAAAGTTTCTTCAAAGAAACTATTGTAGAGGAAACCCGCCGCCACGGCCCCAACAATGGGAGCAATCCAGAATAACCATAATTGACCAACGAGAGCTATATTACCGCATAAAAGAGCAACACCGGTACTACGAGCGGGGTTAACGGAGGTATTGGTCACGGGAATGCTAATTAAGTGAATTAAGGTCAATCCTAAACCAATAGCGATGGGAGCAAAACCGGCCGGAGCGCGTCGATCGGTAGAGCCTAAAATGATGATTAAGAACATGAAGGTCAAGACCACTTCCGTGACCAAAGCGGCGAATAAACTGTAACCACCGGGAGAATGTTCTCCGTAACCATTGGTGGCCAGAGGGTTACTGCCTCCCAGAGCGAAACTGGGTTGACCACTAGCAATAATGTAGATAATTACTGCCGCTAAAATCGCCCCTAAAACTTGAGCGATGATGTAGGGAAGTAGTTCCGAACCGGGGAAGCGTTTACCTGCCCAGAGACCGAAGGAAACGGCGGGATTAAAATGTCCCCCCGAAATATGCCCTAAAGCGTAGGCAAGAGTGAGGACGGTTAAACCGAAGGCGAGGGAGACACCCACAAAAGAAATCCCCAGATGGATATTAAAATCAGCACCATCTACGACACTCTTGGCTTTACCCACAAATACTGCCGCTAAAACAGCACTACCGCAACCGCCGAGAACGAGCCAAAACGTCCCGATGAACTCTGCTAGATACTTTTTCATCTCTATATCAAGGTTGAATGATTTTGCTTTTAGGTTATCTCCCATCAGACCGGATTAAACTGTTATAAGATATTAAAAAATAGTTATTTTTTACCTTCAATTTGCCGTTCTCATGGGGAAACTATCAGCTTTTTAGGGATATAATAGTAAAAAAATCGGGAATTTCTGATAATTTCACACTTTCTTTAGATTTACTTCTATCTTGATGTCTGATGGATTTTGGCAGTGGTTGACCCTTTCCGCCGAGTGCTAATTATGAGATGAGCGATGCAGGAAGAAAAAGCGATATTTAATATCAACAATACTTTTTATCGACCGGAGAGTAAAATCGTCCGAGATTTAGGAGTTTTAGGGGCGGCAATTGCCCAAAAAGAGCGGGGAAGTTTGCGCGTTTTAGAGGTAATGAGCGGCTCTGGTGTGCGAGCGCTCAGGTATTGGTTAGAAAGTGGTGCGGATTGGCTGTGGGTTAATGATGGTAATCCAGAAATTCAGCCAACTTTAGCCGCTAATTTAGAGAGTTTATTACAACAGAAACAAGGGAAAATAACCTATAAATCTGCTCAAGAAGTTCTCCTAGAATGTTATCTTAAAAAAGACCATTACGATCTAGTTGATATTGATGCTTTTGGTTCCCCTGCATCTCTGTTTAGTGCTATTCCTTTAGCCACTAAAATCGGTGGTTTAATTTATCTAACTAATACCGATGGACGGACGCTGACGGGTCATAATCTAGAAAATAGTTTAGCTGATTATGGAGCCTCTGCTCGCAATCATCCAGCTGCCCACGAACAGGGATTAAGATTAATTATCGCTGGTTTGCAATTAGAATCGGCCCGATTAGGTTTAGGAATTACGCCGGTTTTTTCCTTCTTTTTTGGTCAAAGTTATCGGGTGATGGTGCGGTTAACGGCTAATAGACAATTAAATAGTCATAACTACGGTTTTCTCGGTTATTGTCATAGCTGCGGGGAATATCAATCAGTGCCTTGGCCGAAGTTAGGCAAGATAGTTTGTTCTGGGGACGGGCAACCTTTAACTTTAACCGGACCCTTGTGGTTAGGCAGTTTACACGATCGCTTGTATCTAGAAAAAATGGCAGATTTAGCCGATCAATGGCAGTGGAAAAAGGTAGTTAAATTGTTAGAAATAATGAGGGAAGAGAACGATTTTCCTCCCTATTTTTATAGCTTTCGGGAAATTGGTAGAAGGGGGAAATTAGATTTACCCAAAAGGGAAGATTTAATTGCAGCTCTCTTAGAACAAGGTTATCGAGCCGCTGCCACCCATATTAACCCGCAAGCACTGAAAACTAATGCTTCTTTAGCCCAATGTATCGCACTGCTCAAGGACTAATTAATTAAGGATTGCTGAATAAATCTAAAAACCTTGTTGGATAATATCTTTAGGCTTGTTTAAAATCAAAAAGTGCCAGCTCTTGCAGTGATCAGGGGGGAAAAAGTACTTGAATTTTACCCCCGATCACTCCAATGGTAGGCACTTTTTGCGGGAAAAAAAGTCTAAAAGCCTTATCCAACAAGGTTTTTATATTTATTCAGCCAGCCCTATTTAGCGATCGAGGTAGCTACATTAGGACTATTGGGGTTAATATCAATAGTCCGGGTTGCGGGAATAACGATTAAGTCTAAATCTTCCATTGGGATAGCACCAAGCAATACTTGATCCCCCATTACCAAAGCACCGACGAAACCGATGCGGTTTTTGAAACGAATTTCGATCGGTCCAACGTAGGGAACCAGTTGACGGGAACCATCGGCTAAAATTACCTCCTTGCGATCGATTTCAGTTAATTTTAACTGAATTTGAATATGTGCAGGAATGCAGAGATGCAAGGCTCCCGTATCAGCCAAGGCTGGGGTTTCTAGAGGCGATAGGGAACGATCAACGGGGTTACTAAGTTGTATTTTGGCTGAAACTAAACCCATTTTATCCTGTTGAGGTGGTCTATTAATTAGATTATACTAAATCCGTTGAGCATAGGCTACTTATCAGGACAGGCAACAGGCAAAAGGAGGAATAAATAATCAGTTTTTAATAACTGGATTTAGTATTATAACCTCCTTAAACTGCTCCCCAAAAAGGCAAAAGCTGCCTAGTCCGCACCCTAGAAAATCTCAAAAAAAATCGACCTAGCGAGTTTTTCTTCTGCATTAGCAAAGCCTAAGTCTTCAAAAATGTTTCCCGAACTAATAGTATATTCTGTCATAATTATTTATCTTCTTTTCGATAATTATTTTTGTTGCGCTTTTTTAAATTTTTCGAGTATATCATTTAAGTACCTAAGCAAAATTAACTACACATTTCGATAAAGCTTTTGCCTCTTGCCTATTGCCTCTTGCCTGTCTTCACTAGGAAATTTATTTTGCATGACTACTTATGACTTTTTCTCCATCTAATCCCTCTCCATTATCTAATTCGGCTATGGCAACGTCAATTTTTTGACGAGTTTCTTCTACCCATTGTAAGTAATCTTGATCGAGGATTTCTAGCAAGTAAAAAGGGGTATCTATGACTTGTTCTGAATTATTAAATCTGCCACTTTTTAACTGTTTTTGGATAAATTGTTCTTGATTGGGTTTTAGTTGAATATTCATGATGACTTTTGTAAGGTTAAGGGTTAAGTCGAGTGTCCTGTTTCATTTTACTACAAGGATTAGCTAAAATAGGTTAGTTGAGGTGCATTACATAACATTAACGCCCCTTCCGAGATCGGCGATCGCTCCTTGTTTGAGTTGGTCAATGAGAGCATTATCTCGTTCCCAGCTTCTACCTGAATATTGCTTTAAGGCAGAGCCTTGAAACAAGGGAAATGAGTAGGTAGGGTGCGTTAGGAGCGCAACAATATTATTTAATTTACATTAATTACATACGCGACGTAACGCACCAATATTATCCTAAATCCGTTGAGTAACCCACAGAAAACCGGTTTCTCCGAGAAACCCGTTTTCTACTCATGCACTCATGCAAAAAGGGGAATAAATAATCAGTAGATCGTAGGTTGGGTTGAACGATAGTGAAACCCAACACTTTTAAATAATTGGGTTGGGTTGAGGAACGAAACCCAACCTACGGCTCAAAAAAAAAAATCGACCCGCCGCTAGGCGGGAAAAAGAGAAAAAGGGTAAAAAGGGTAAAAAGGGAAAAAGGGTTACAGAGTCCTCCCAGCACCGCACACCACCCGAAAACCGTAGTTGACGTCGCCGTTGGGGAAGAAGCTGTTGCGGAAAGCGGAACGGCAGAAAGCAGGATTGAAGAACCAAGAACCGCCCCGCAATGGAGAACGATTATCATTACCATTTTTTATCCAAGCACTGCCATCCTTTGGTGCATTCTCATAGCTATCATGCCAATTGTCCTCGCACCACTCCCAAACATTGCCAATCATGTCATAGAGTCCCCAAGCATTGGGCCTTTTCTGACCCACAGGATGAGTTGTCTTCTGAGAATTTCCGTCATACCAAGCGTAATCTCCTAACTGATTGGCATCATCACCGAAATAATAGCGAGTGGTTGTCCCCGCACGACAAGCATATTCCCATTCCGCTTCCGTCGGTAGGCGATAGGTTTTGCCAGTTATTTGACTCAATTTCTGACAAAAGGCTTGAGCGTCCTCCCAACTAACACTTTCTACCGGATTTTGGGGATTGTTTTTAAGATAAGAGGGATTTGTTCCCATTACTGCTTGATATTGTGCCTGAGTCACTGGATATTTGCCAATCGCAAAACTGTTGACTTTAACTGGGTGTTGAGGCTTTTCATAGCTTTTAGCATCGGGATCACTTTCAGGAGAACCCATGAGAAATTTACCTGCTGGTAAGCTCACCATCTCCATTGTGACTCGATTGGGTAGTTTTTCGGTAAATGGAGTAGGTGAAGCAATTAGGGGTATTGGTGAAACAGGCTTTTTGACTGCTGCCGGTGCTGGTGGAGGTGACGGGGGAGAATTCCATCCCACAGGTTGTAAGGCATTTAAAACCTGACAGGGGGACAAGCAAGCTGAAAAGCTTATGTATCATAAAATACAGACACAGACTCCAAAAAAAGATAAGTCATATTTACCATATATGACCTAAATAACGAAAATGATAAGTGAACTATACCAGAAAGTGTTAGAAAATGAACTGGGACGAGCCAGATATCTACTGTTGTTAATGATAGTTGGAACCTGGCAAATACTAAAGCAAGCTAAGTTAGAGATATTAGCAGAAGCACTG
>NZ_JAPZQM010000072.1:0-1100 GCF_027530565.1 Microcystis sp. LE19-10.1B
TTTTCCGGCTTTGCCTCTCACAATAGGACGTACATGAGGTTGACTTAAACTGACAATTCTCTGGTCAACCCTTGTTTTTTTCTCTGACCACATCTCCCGTTGTTGACGAGAGACTTCTTCAATGACTAATAGCATTTTATAGCAATTCCCATAGTTGTGAGGTACAGAGTCTTAGGTTTTGAGGAGTCAGGAGTCAGGAGTTAAGATTTTGGTGTACCTCATAAGATTGGGAAACGCTATATATTGTCTTTTACTTAAACAAGTTAAGGAGGCTCCTAATTCAATTAGTTGGTCTATATAACCTAAGTTTCTTTGAATATATCCCAGTTGTTGACCAATGGCTTTCCGTCTTTCTTTTTGAGAGGGACGACGTTTTTTAGCGACTTTTAAATAGTTTTTTCTCGCTATTTTTCGGGAAGTTCTTGGTTTCTTAGTTAACTTGTCTTTGACTTCCCTGTAGAGACAATCTAGGATTTTTTCCGTTCCTTGACGAGCTTGATTTAATAGGTCTAAATCTGTGGGATACTTAATATCAGCGGGCGCACAAGTCGCATCTAATATTAATTTTCCTGCATTGGGCCGCTCACTTTCTTCTCCTCGCTCTTCTGTTCTGGCATCAGATTCTTTGTCTTCGAGAATTTCTCGTCCTTTTTTCACCATTTCTTGGTTAATTTTGTTGAGGAGATTTAACTTAATTCTTTTCCGAAAATATACCATCATTGAGGCATCAAATGGAGCTTCTGTTTAATAGTTTGTTAGCCAAATAAAGTATTGTAGGTAAGGGGTTTCCCTAATTTGTTCGACGGTTTCTCTATCACTTATTCCTAATCTTTCTTGAATAATTAATGCGGACATTGCTACCCTAAATGGTAAGGCGGGCGCACCCTTGTTTTCGCAGAAGCTTTTTGCGTACTCTTCTTCAAATTTTTCCCAGGGAATTAAGTTGGCCATAATAACCCAACGGTTTTCATCTGATAGTTTTCCGCTCCTCGGGCAGTTCAAATGATTCGGGTTCTGATGGAGTTGCGGTCGAGATACGATACATCTGTACTGAATGAAAAAAAGTGCTTGGCTTTTAGTGTATTTTACCTTTTTTTGGG
>NZ_JAPZQM010000468.1:0-1185 GCF_027530565.1 Microcystis sp. LE19-10.1B
AGAAATAACCCGACGAGCTTCTGAATAGTCCTCTTTTAATTCTCTTGCCTAAATAGCTTTTTTGCTTTTGAATAGACTCTAAGTCCAAGAAACTACATTTAGAGGTATAGCTTTCATTAGTTGTTTTGACCTCTATTCCTAAATTTGCTTTATAGGTAAGTTGTTCGATAAACCTTGAATGAGGAATATTTACGAATGACTGGTTATTTCTATCTCCAATATTAATGTTTTGTTTCCAGCCTTGATTATGACCAATAACTAAAAGGTTAATTTGATGAGCTAGTAATTTATCAATAATATATTTACTAGCGGTGTGGAGGTAATAATCCACCTGGCAATTACGCTTTAAAGTTAAACCTTGTATTCTTTTACTGGTCTTCTGTAGACTGGGTAATTCCGATTTGAGTTTAGCTAGTGTTTTGTTGTACTTTTGATTGCAGGATTTTAAGGCTTTTCCACATACTAAAGTTGGCTGAAATTCGGGAATATTAGAGGTAACAGCAGCTAGGTTATTTAAGCCTAAATCGATAAAAGCATATCTTTCTCCCTCTTGACTTGATGAGGATGGTTGTTCATAGACAATCTCTAAACAATAAGCACCCAATTTAGGAATAATCCTGACCTCTAAGACTTTCTTTAAATTAGTTTTAAATTCTCAATTAGTCCCTGATAGCTTGATTAAACCTTGCTTCAACGCTTTTTGAGAAATGGCTTGATAGTTATAAGTTAAAACGTTTCTACCTTTTTCCTTGTCTTTGTATCTTGGCAACTTAGGCTCTCCTGTAAATTTATCTGGCGATTTTTTGTATTGTTCTTTCGCTTTTTGGTAGGATTTAAAGGTTTTTTCTACTTGCTTTAATACTAACTGACTTACTTTGGCGGGTAAGGCTTGATAATCTGGACTCATTTTTAAGGCATGATGTAACTCAGTCATTGTTAAAAATGGTTGATGTGAAAAGAAAACTTGACGGTTTAAATAAACAGCACAATTATACAGATTCTTCGATAAAAATCCTAATTTATCAATTACTGAATAATTTTTGTGATTAAATTTAATTAGATGTTTTTGAACTAATTTCATCATTCTCCTCAAGGCATTTAATTAAACATTCTGTCTTTCTATTTCGTCGTCTTAATGAGTATAATCGAGCGCAAAATGAGGTAATTATGCTCACGAAGTCTTGC
>NZ_JAPZQM010000596.1:0-6644 GCF_027530565.1 Microcystis sp. LE19-10.1B
TTTTTGAGGTCAAAAAAGTCTAAAAGCCTTATCCAACAAGGTTTTTAGATTTATTCAGCATACCCTACTTAGTTTGAAAGATATTTTGTACCATTTTTTTATCCAAACCTGCGGCAATTTTATCTAATTCTGCTATTTCCCCACTGTCTAAACTCCATCCTAAAGCGCCTAAATTCTCCTCAGCTTGCCGAACATTTTTAGCTCCGGGTATAGGAATTGTTCCCTTACAGATACACCAATTTAAGGCAACTTGACTAATAGTCTTATTTTTAGCTTGGGCGATAACTTCTAGGCAACTCATCAGAGGAGAAATAGCGGGAATTAATTGACCAAAAAGGAAGCGACGTAATCCTGGGGGTAAGTTTTTATTATCTCGATATTTCCCGGTTAATAACCCCAAAGCTAAGGGACTATAGGCAATAATTTTAATACCCAATTGCTCACATAGTTCCTTTAATCCTAAGTCAGTGAGGGGATAGGTAGAAAGGAGAGAATACTGTACCTGTAAACTGGTAATAGGAATGCCGCGACTGGCAAACTTTTGATAGGCAGACTTCAATCTTTTCGGTCCAAAATTGGATAAACCGACTCCTTTAACTAACCCCTTTTCCAGACAATCTCCCAATCCGTCTAATAATCCTCCCTCCTGCCATGGCGCATAATTGCCCGTTGACCAGTGCATTTGCACTAAATCCACTGGGCGGCCTAGTCTGGTTGCCGAAGCTTGACAAGCTTTCACCATGGCATGACGGGTTAAACGCCAAGGATAAGGGGCGAGTTTGGTAGCAATACGAATATGATCAGCGTTATAACCGCTATATTCCCCTGTAAAGCGTCCTAATAGCTTCTCACTCTGTCCGTTGAGTTTGCCTGTCCCGTAGGAGTCTCCCGTATCAAATAGGGTGACACCCCGCTCGACGCAGAGATTAAAAACCGCTTGTAACTGGCTATCCATACTCTCATCGTAACCCCAGAGAAGACGATTTCCCCAGGCCCAAGTACCGCAGCCCATGGGGGGAAGGGATAGAGTTTGATGTGTGACTGTCAAGGGATTCATGGGTTAGTTTCTCTGGGTTTTTTCTCAAGCTTTCAGCAAGATATTTTATACTAAATCTGGTTATTAAAGACTGATTATTTATTCCCCTTTTTGCATGAGTGCATGAGAAGAAAACGGGTTTCTCCGAGAAACCCGTTTTCTGTACTAAATCGACTTAGGTTTTTGTTTAACAAATAATCCCCGCAACCAATAGTAAAAACTATCGATATAAGTAAAAATTACCGGCACAACCACCAAAGTTAACAGGGTGGAAGTGGTAAAACCACCAATAACGGCAATCGCCATCGGTGCGCGAATTTCCCCATCTGCACCCAAAGCTAAAGCAATCGGTAACATCCCGGCAATTGTGGAAACGGAGGTCATAATAATTGGTCGTAAACGAGAGACTCCCGAATCAATCATCGCCTGAAACTGCGGTTTCCCTGCCTCAATGCCACTCAGGGCAAAATCGACTAACAGAATCGCATTTTTAGTGACTAATCCCATCAGTAAAACTATGCCAATTAAAGCGTATAAACCTAACTCTTTTTGGGTAATTAAAAGAGCGATTAAAGTACCACCAATCGATAAAGGAAGGGAAGTTAAAATCGCTAGGGGATAGAGAAAATTGTTATACAACAAGACCAGAATCCCATAGATCGAAATAATTGCTAAACTTAATGCCCCCAAAAAACGAGCGAAGATATCGCGCATAATACGAGCATCACCAAAGGGTTCTTCTGTCACCTCTGGGGGTAAGTTTTTCATGATTGGTAAAGTGCGAATTTGTGTCACCGCACTTCCCAAAGAAACTCCCTCTAAATTAGCTCCAATATTAACCTGACGTTGACGGTTAAAGCGTTGAATTTCCGCAGGTCCACTACCTAAGCTAATTGTCGCCACCGAGTTAAGCGGTACTAACGTCCCATTACTGCTAGGAACGCGCAAATTTTGCAGAGTTTCTATCTCACTGCGTCCATCATTGGCAATTTTTACCCGGATGGGAATTTGTCGGTCAGCAAGGTTAAATTTAGCTAAATTAAACTCATTATCGCCGATTAAAGCTAAAGATGCAGTACGAGCGATCGCTCTGACCGAGACTCCCTGATCGGCAGCCCGGACAGGATCCGGTTGAATAATGATCTCCGGTTTAACTAAACTTACCCCGGAACTGACCTCGACAAAACCGGGTAAAGCCCGCATTTCTCGCTCTAATTTTTGGGCAGTTTGGGTTAAAATATCGCCATTTTCACTTTTTAAAATAATAGCGACATCCTTAGTGCTTCCTGCTCCCCCCTGCGCCCGAAAACTAACTCTAGCACCAGGTATCTTCTGGAAATCCCGGCGGGTTTGTTCCTCAAATTGCCGTTGAGTTAGCGATCGCTGTTCCTTAGGAACTAAATTAACATATATTAACCCCGTATTTACCCGTCCCGAATCTCCCGGAATAGCCAAAACATTAGCGACGGCGGTATTTTTTTGCAGTAAACTATTCACCTGATTAGCCACGGCAACAGTATCATTCAAAGTCGCACCGGGAGGCAATTCTAGGCTTATTGTACTTAATCCGGTATCCCCGGAACTAAATAATCCTTTCGGAATCAAGGGAACTAACTGTAAACTACCGATAAAAAAGGCCAAAGCCGCCAATAAAGTCAGGATTCGATGACGTAGGGACCAAGTTAACAAACTTTTGTAGGGACGAAAACGGGGGCGCGAGGAGGGATTATCATCACCAGTTTTGAGCTTTTTCGGCTGTAGAATATAGGCACTTAACATCGGGGTGACGGTGACAGCGATCAAACTGGAAAATAGGGTAGAAACCGCCACAGTAACGCCGAAAGGTTGAAAGAATTGCCCCGGCACACCGCCCATAAAAGCAACCGGCAGGAATACCGCTATAATTGCCGCCGCACTGGCTAAAACGGCTAATCCAATCTCTTTTGAGGCATCAAAAGCCGCTTGCAAGGGTTTTTTACCCATAGCTAAATGTTGATCGATGTCCTCCACCATACACACCGCATCATCCACCAGATTCCCCAAAGCTAAAGCTAAGGCCAGCAGGGTCATACCGTTAAGGGTATAATTTAGGGACTGCATCACCCAAAAAGTCGGGAAAATCGACAAAGGCAGGGCCAAACCCGTGATAATCGTGGCGCGCCAATTGCCTAAAAATAGACCCACCGTGATCACCGTCATCATACAACCAATCAGGAGATCGCTCAGAAGGCTTTCGTAACTAGCACGAATTGAGTCAGCACGGGTAAAAATTAATTGAAATTTAATATCTTCGGGCAGTTGTTTCTTTAAATTCTCGATTTCTTGGCGCACTGCTGTTTCTACCGTCACCAAGGTGCTGCCAGTCCCCCGTAAAATCGAAAAACCCACCACTGGCTGCCCATCTAAGAGGGCCATTTGTCGGGGATCGCTGGAACTATCCCTAACTGTCCCTAAATTGCTTAAGGGGACGGTATCACCGTTAGGTAAAGAGATTTGATAATTTCTTAAATCTTCGATCGTTTCAGCGCTGCCGAGGGTGCGGACAGTTTGTTCACTACCACCGATTTCCGATCGCCCTCCGGGTAAATTAATATTAAAACTGCGAATTTGGTCATTAACCGCCGTGGCCGTGATACCGTAGGCGATCAGACGACCGGGATCTAAATCTACACGCACTTCTCGATCGACTCCCCCAACGCGATCAACTCGTGCTACCCCCGGCACTCCCGTTAAAGCGCGGCCGATTTGACGATCGACTAGATCACTTAATTCGGCGATCGATCTTTTCGGGGAGGAGATGGTATAGTTCATCACCGCCCCCCCGGCAAATTCTAAACGTTGGACAATTGGATCATTAGCATCTTGGGGTAAATCCTGCCGAATTTGCGCTATGGCATTACGCACATCATTGGTAGCGCGATCGCTGTTAGTGCCAAGGATAAAGTTAACGGTGGTGGTGCTGCTGCCTTCGTTGATGGTAGAAGTAATTTGATCGATATTACCCAAAGCAGCCACCGCATCCTCGACTTTTTTGGTGACTTGGGTTTCCAATTCCTCTGGACCTGCGCCGGGTTGATTAACGGTGATAATCACGGCCGGAATGTCAATATTAGGAGAGCGATCGATCCCTAATCCTAGAAAGGCAATGTATCCCATTAAGGCCATAACCAGGGAGATCAGGATCGTCGGAATGGGATTTTTGATAGACCAATTAGAAATATTAAAAGCCATAATTTCAGTTATCAGTTATCAGTTATCAGTTATCAGTTATCACTGATTGCTGTAATTTTGTCGCCATCACCGAGATAGGCTGCCCCTTTGACCACAATGCGATCGCCCGCTTGTAAACCAGTGAGAATTTCCACGCGGTTATTGGGCATAATTTGACCTAATTGCACAGTTTTGGCGGTAACGGTGTTATCAGGTTCAACTAAATAAACTAGAGCTTGATTATCTTTTTGGGGTAAAACTGCGGTCATGGGGAGGGTTAAACTATTGCTAGTATTCGTCACGATCGCACCTCGTAAAAACATCCCCGGTTTTAACCCTGTATTGTCGGTTAAATCGACTTTAACCGTTGCTTGACGGGATGCCTCATCGACGATGGGATTAATTTCGCGCACCTGTCCCGATAGTTTTAAACTGGTATTAGCATCGGAAGTGATAGTAACGGGCGCTCCGACGCGGATTAAGGGCAATTGATTCTCAGGAACCCGCAATCTTAGCTCTAAACGCCCATTTTCGATGATTTTAAAGAGAGCATTTTGACCGTTGGTGGTATCCCCGATGCGGCCATTTCTTTCGGCAATTTTGCCACTGACCGGAGAAATCAGGCGCGTCTCGTTTAATTGGGCGTTAACAATGGCTAAACGGCTTTGAGCTTCCGCTAATTGGGCTGTAGCTTGGGCTATCACTTCAGGACGATTGCCTGCTTGCAATTGTGCCAGTTGCTGCTCTGCTTCTCCTAAACGGGATTGGGTCTGTTGTACGATCGCCGCTTGCTTTCTTTCTTCATTGAGGACTTCATCGAGACGATCCCGGGCGATCGCTCCTTCCGCTTCTAAACTTTGGTTTCTCTGGACGCGTTTTTTGGCCAAATCCCAATCCGATTGAGCTTGACTAATTTCGGCTTTTATGCGTTGAATAGTTTGTTTAGCTCCAGCGATCTCCTCTTTACGGCTACCCGCTTGCAATTCTGCCAAACGCGCCCGGGATTGGGCGACATTTGCCTGTGCTTGGGTTAATTGCGCTTGTAGGACGGTATCATCGAGACGAGCCAAAATTTGACCTTGGCTGACCCTATCCCCTTCATCCACAAAGATTTCTTTGATTTGTAGTCCCGTCGCTTGGGAAAGAATCGGGATTAATTCATCGGCTGCCACGCTTCCAGTCGCTTTCAGGGTGCGGGCCACGGGAGTAAATTCTACCCTAGTGGTGGTTACTGTTTGTGCTGGTGCTTCATTTTTTGCCGCTACGGGCTGAGTATTGGGGTTTTGGGCTGTTTGGGGTCGATTAGCGAAACGAGTCGCCCCCAGGGTCAATAAAACCCCCAATCCCACACCGATAAATAAACCCTTTCCTCCCGATAGCCACGAGTTGGTTTTTGTCGGTTTTGGCGAGTATTCGGGTTCCTCTGGCTCAATTTCGGGTTTAAATGCGATAACTTCGGGAACTAGCGAATTATCGGCTGAATGCTGGTTATTTTCTAGGGTATCTGGCCGCACGGTCTGCCCTCTCGGTAGATTCTGGATAAAATGTTAAGTTTTGTATCCATTTATAATCTAACGGAAAAAGGTCACGGGTGGGGAAAGTGAGAAAGTGGACTTACTGTAAAAATCCCAAATTGTCGTGGTTGGTGAGGATTCAGTAGGCAGTAGTCAGGAGACTCCGAGACAGGAGACTCCGAGACAGGAGACTCCGAGACAGGAGACTCCGAGACAGTAGTCAGGAGACAGTAGTCAGGAGACAGGAGACAGTAGGCAGTATTCAGGAGAATTAAGAATGAGTAATAATCAATTAAATGGTTTATTTAGAGATTTTATGCCAGTTAATCTGGCTCTCCCCTACTTGTGGTCTTGACATCCTCACCGCCGTAAACAGACGGTGATTCCCAAACCTCACGATTTAGGTTTCTGCTTCTTTCCCTTGCGGGGTTTCGCACCTGCCTTAACAGATTTACTCTGTTCTGGTCTTATGGTCGCTCTACAGACTGACACCGCAAGCCCTGCGGCCAAAATATTTTTACTTGCGTTAATATCTCGGTCATGGTGCGTCCCACAGCTTGGACAGTCCCATTCTCGAACATTTAACGGCATTTTCAAGGGCAATATACCCACAATTACTACACCTTTTAGAGCTAGGAAACCATCTATCTAGGGTGTGCTGAAAAATTTTTTCCTGGTGGCTGGGGGTGGGGTGGGGGGTGTGGGGTGTGGGGTTTTACCCATTTTCACCTGGTCAATTACCTCTGTAGTTTAGACTAAATGAGAAACCTAAAAAGAAAAAAGAGGAAGAATCAAGCAAAATAGAGAGAAAATAAAAGATGTTAAAGAATTTATCCTCTCTCTATGACCAAATATAACAGATATACCAGATTTCGCCAAGATAC
>NZ_JAPZQM010000115.1:0-3859 GCF_027530565.1 Microcystis sp. LE19-10.1B
TGGTCGAGGGAATCAACAATAAACTTAAACTAATAAAACGGAGAGGCTATGGCTTGAGAAACTTTCGGAATTTTTGGGTTAGAAGTATGTTATCTTGGCATCTTGTATGTTGATTTAGCATAAAGGGTAACGAAGAGCCGCGTTTTTCAGTCTGCTGAGGTACAAAAGTTATGGGTTTTAGGCACTCATGCAAGAGGCAGAAGGCAAAAGGGAAGAAAAATAGGTGTACCTCACTAGCTTAGGAAATGCTATATAAGCTAAACGGCTTTTACTTCGGATCACCGATATAGACTCCAAAAGGGTTATAGCTGTTGGATCATGCAGGTTAAGCGCCGTTTAGCTTATCTCTTTACCAAGTGTTCGGTTGAAAGTCAGCATCATTAATAATTGCCACCGTATCCCCAGATAGTTTAATCACAAATAAGCCTTTTTTATAAGCATAGCGATCTACACCTTTGTTAATTTCAATACCAGCGACTGCACCGTAAGCTCGATAGTTTTTGTAATGGGGAAAAGCGATTTTAAAACGAGTCAATTTTTCGATAAATTCATCTACATCATCTTGAGATAATCGAGATTTACATTCCACCACCACAAGATCGGTATCATCCACCCCTAGGATATCAATTTCCATGGCGATACCTTGACGCTTGACTCTAGCGCGGGGATAAACTTCCTTAATATCAATGCCTTTTTCCTGAAAAAGCCGTAAAACCGCCGGTTCTACCAATTCCTCCACAAATCGACCCCAGCGAGTGGTCAAACTATCTACCGCTTTGCTGGTTCGTTCTACGGTGCGTTTCAGTTCTGCCATCGAGCGCTCGGCTTCGGCAGCCCGGCGCTCGCTTTCTAATTTCGCTTCGGCGGCACGGCGCTCGTTTTCTAATTTCGCTTCGGCAAAGATAAGTAGGGAGGCACAATTATTTGTAGGATGGGTTAGCGGTAGCGTAACATAATCGGGCGTTGGGTTTCATGCTTCAACCCAACCTACGTTCATCTTATATTTAATTCCACCCACCCACTTACGTTCCATTTCAGCCCGACGAAGATCGCTTTCCCTTAAACGGCGCTCAAACTCCTCGGCGGAAGCGCGGAATAGCTGGTAAATATCCTCAAGGGTTACAGGTTCACTCATGGACTGACATCGAAAATAAAACACCCCTAATTATTTTAGCGATTCGGTCGAGAAAACCGAGGAGAGCGAGAGAGCAAAAACGAGATAAATATTAAGAATTATGTAGAAAACTTGACACAAGTATCGTGCTGTGTTATTGCTCCTTATCTTGAATGTCAGGTGAAGAGCCTCGGTTTTACCGCAGTTAGAGCTTTCTAAACATTTTAAACCTTTGTAGCACAAGGCTTTCAAGACTCGGTTAACAATTTGTAATATTCCTTACTAATTATTTATTCCTCCTTTTGCATGAGTGCCTGTTGCCTGTTGCCTGTCCTGATAAGTAGCCTATACTCAGCGGATTTAGTATTAGTGTTCCTCTAGTATGTCACGGTCAAGTCTGTATTAAGGGAACTCGCATTATTTTCTCTACTGGAATGGAAATGCGAAACCTTTGCATCAGCGTACATCTGCCTTTTTCCGGATACAGGCAAAGCTCTCGATGCAACGCAAACCTGTTATAATCACCAACTAGATGGAATCCGTGACCGCCTGCAAATGTATCCAGGCTTTGGGGTGGGAAAGCTGCAATGACAACTGACTTTATCGAGATCTACGAACACGCTTTACGCCCAGAATTGTGCGAAGAGATCAGGCATCGTTTCGAAGCCAGCGACCGCAAGTCGGATGGACGGATCGGTCATGGAGTCGACAAATCCAAGAAGAACAGCACCGACATCACCATCACAGGCCTCTCCGAGTGGAGCGATTTGCACAGTCAGATACTCGACAGCACACTGCGTCACCTGATGTTGTACATTCGCAAGTATCCATACCTGGTCACGAGTGCGTTCGCATTAAGCTGGCAAGAGCCGGCTACCGGACTGGTCAGGCCGTTAACAACTTCGGATGTTGGAGCGGCATCGGACCTGGAACTCGCCGAGTATTTGTTCAGAGTATTTCGACCCGGAGCGATCAACGTTCAGAAATACTCGAAGAGTGTCGGTGGTTACTACTACTGGCATTCGGAAATCTATCCTCGCGACCCAGCTGCCGAGACGCTCCATCGCGTCCTTTTGTTTATGTTCTATCTGAACGATGTAGAGCGCGGTGGTGAGACGGAGTTCTTGTACCAAGAACGGAAGCTCAAGCCGACCTCTGGGACGATGGTGATCGCTCCCGCCGGTTTTACCCATACCCATCGCGGCAATGTGCCCGAGTCGCACGACAAATACATTCTGAGCAGCTGGATCTTGTTCAACCGCGCCGAGCAGCTCTATGCGCGCAAACCCAATCCGGCGTGAGACGACACCAGCGACACAAAGACAGGCATTGCCAACCTCGCCATTTTACTGGCAACCCGAACGTTGCCTGGCTCACGATAGACGGAGTCAACGGGCCACCGTCTGGTGATGGTAGCTCTCTACTCGCGCTTAGAAATTAATTGAATGGAAACTATCAGTAATCAGTGATCAATTAACCTTTAATCATGAGTCAGTTATGATGATGAAATTATTAAGCTCTGTAGTCATTTTGGCAAGTTTACTGAATGTTACACCTAGGATGGTAAATCATCCACCCCGACAAGTTGCTCAAGCGTCTAGCGTTTCTTCGATTCAAGGTTATTGTTTTTCAGTCGCTAATGATGATCTAGATTCTACGGCGAGGATTTATATTCAGGGAAATCAAGTCACGGGTCGGGTAGAAGCTACGATTCATAATGAACAAGAATCTTATTATAGTTCCTATACTCAAACCTTACAAGGAAGGAAAAATGGGAATCAGTTAAACTTAAATATCAAGACAAAAATTGAGTTAGATACTCAAACAACTCAAGAAAAATGGACGTTAACTTCAGATTCTTTGAATACGGGACGAGTCGTTTATCAAAAACAACCTTGTTTAGTATCTCAAATTCGGTTGGCACCAGGAACTAATACCACTGCAGTTAATCAATCGGTTGTTCGAGGTAGTCGAAATATTTATTTATTAAGAGCGAATCAAGGACAGAGAATGGATCTGAAAATT
Organism: Microcystis sp. LE19-10.1B; assembly: GCF_027530565.1. Taxonomy (NCBI): domain Bacteria; kingdom Bacillati; phylum Cyanobacteriota; class Cyanophyceae; order Chroococcales; family Microcystaceae; genus Microcystis; species Microcystis sp. LE19-10.1B. The sequence goes on from NZ_JAPZQM010000115.1 coordinate 3,140, forward strand.
ACAGCATTAGAAAATAATGCCGTATTCGATGTGATTGCACCGAATGGGCAAACTTTGAAAACAGAAGCTACCCAATCTAGTTTAAAATTACCGGCTACTGGAAATTATGAAATAATTGTAGGGGGAACTCGTGGCAATGCCACCTATAAATTAAATGTTAAAATTCAATAAATAGAAGGAAACATGGAACAGCCTTGAGGTTGGGGGAGTCTTGACTCTTGCCTCATCTCAACCAGCAATTTAAATGCGCGGGCAGCTTATCCTATATGGTACTGTTTAATTTTATTCCCACAAAAGTTGATTATGTCCTTACCTGAACTCCCTCTTCATCTTCAATTAACCCAAATGATTTCGGGTTACTGGCTATCTCAAGCTAAGCTAAAACGCACTTAAACCACCTAAAATAAAAATGGCTCTTCGGTTTGTGTTATGCAATGGACGGGGTTTATAAGGGATGTAACCCTTATGTATAAAGACATTTGGCGATTTTTGTTAATTGTTTTCGATCTAGAACGAACTAATCAATTAAGTCTCTTGCCAGATAAGGATTTAGTCGATTTATGCCCCCCCTATCGAACCATAAGTAGTCATGCAAAATTAATTACCCAAATAAAAAATTAAGAAGTATAATACATAAAAAAACGAAGCAGCAGGAAAATACAATGAGATTGATTAGAGACCTAAACCCCGAGAGCCAGAAAATGCTAGAGAGAATTTATC
>NZ_JAPZQM010000640.1:0-3025 GCF_027530565.1 Microcystis sp. LE19-10.1B
AGGAGTCTGGGGGTGATTATTTTGAGGCAGAAAGACTCCATCGAGACGAAAAGAAAGTTGTTTGACTTCCACTGAGTCAAAGCGGTAGTTATTCGCTTCGGTGATAGGAAGTTGAATTAATTCAAAGAAGATAGAGGGGAATGATTGAAAGAGTTGATAAAAAATCGTGTCAGTTTTCATGCTTTTATTTTATAGCACTACGCGCTAAGATTAGGACGTTTTGCTCACCCCTAACGCCCCTTAATAAAGGGGGGAATAAGGACCGACTTTAACCCCTAAAATAGCTCAATCTTAATCATTACTGATTAATTTAAGATGTTTCCTTGGCGAACCCTTCCAGTCTCTCCCTGATGGGCTTTTTTCCGGATTCATCAATAAAAAACGGAGAATACTTGACAAATTCGGGGGGGGGGGGTAGAATGAGGCTGCTTATTGCTGTTAAGCAATGATTTATGGGGTATAACGAGCAGTTTTTCCCCATTCTTAGCCATGAAATTAACTTGTCAATCAATCAAAAATGACTAATCAACTGCTAAAAGCCCTTTGCCTTCCGGCGGTGACTTGTGCCGTTTTCACTGCCATTCCCGCCCATGCCGCCATTTTTACCGCTACCTATACGGATACTGTTGCATCACCCGGATTTCTACCCCTTGTCGATAACGTTAATGTCGGTGATACTGCGGTTATTACCTATCAGCTTGACAATGGGGGAACTTCCCTGTTGAGCCAAACATGGAATGCCACTGACATTGTGACTGTCACCTTCAACTTTGGTAATGGAGCCCACGTTACCACCTTTAATCCTAATGGGGGTGATGGGTTGGATGGTACTACAGGAAGCTTTGTCACCAATGCCTCAGGACAGTTAACGGCTGTTCCTTTTGATTGGTCTGATTTCAATAATGTCAATGTCGTCTCAACCAATTCTACACAAACACCTATAGAATGGTACGTGAATGGGTTCAATGGCGTTTACTATACTGACCCAAATTATTATTACGAGGTCAATTTGACCAATGTAGAAGGTAACATCGATCCTGCTAACTGGACTATTCAACCTGCCCAGATACAGACAACCCCCGAACCAGGCACCCTTTTAGGCTTATTAGCGGTGGGTTCTCTGGGTGTATTGGCTTGCAAACGGCAATAAATGACCAATTCTATGGTAAGGAAGGTTTAAAAGCCTTCCTTTTTGGTTAGGGAAAAAGGCACTCTCGCCTATTGAATTTTGGGACATAATGGATAAGTAGCTAGACACAATTAATTACACATATCTAATACTAAGTAGGGTCTGCTGAAAAAGTACGGGCGAAGCATTCGGATAGAAAATCTACGGTTTCACCGATAGGTTATTGCCCGAATGCTTCGCCCCTACAGAACGCGGGCCGATGAAGACGCAAGGTTTTGAACGACGATTCTCTCAAAATCTTGCACCTGTTTCGGAAGAAAAGCCCCAAAACCCTTACTTTGCCTACATTTCACATTTATTCAGCAAACCCTAAGTAGGTAGGTATTAAAAACTTTCAGATCCCCCCGCCTATCGGCACCCCCCTTATCAAGGGGGGCAGGGGGGATCAAACCTAAAATCCATTTTTAATTTAATTATAACCAGCTACTTAACTAGGGTTTATAACTGGGAAAATCGATATAACCTTCCTTGTCAAAAGAATACCAATCTTTCATCTCAGCATCGGGATTAAGGGGCCAATTATTGGCGAATCTTTCCACCAAATCGGGATTACTGATATAGGGGCGACCGAAAGCAATTAAATCCGCATCTCCTAACTGAATAGCGGCTTCAGCAGTTTCTTTTGTATAACCACAATTGCCGATTAATGCACTATTAAAAACAGCCCGAAACTCGGATAAAAGCATCGGTTGACCCTTTTCATGAAAACCAAAAGCCAAGCCATCTAGCAGATGCAAATAAGCTAAATTGTACTCATTTAATCTTTGGGCAATATAGAGAAAAGTTTCTCGAAAATCCTCGGAACCCATGTCATTATAAACTCCATTGGGAGACAGACGCACCCCCACTCGATGACTGGGAAAAACAGTTAAAATTGCCTCGACCACTTCCTGCAAAAAACGATAGCGATTCGCCAAACTGCCACCATACTTATCCTGACGCTGATTAGTAACAGATTGTAGAAAAGTATCGATTAAATAACCATTGGCCCCGTGAATTTCTATGCCATCAAACCCCGCTAATTTTGCCCTCTGAGCGGCTTTACGGTAATCGGCGACAATTGCGCTGATTTCCTCGGTTTCTAAGGCTCTAGGGGTCTCGTAGGGCTGTTTACCCATGGGTGTGTGCAACTCCCCCTTAATCTTAATTGCGGAAGGGGCAACTGGTGAAGCCCCATTTTCCTGAAAACTCGGATGAGAAGCGCGACCACAGTGCCACAATTGACAAAAAATTGGTGTTCCTTTTCTTTGGGCGATTTTAGTCACCATTTGCCATGCTTGCGCTTGTTCATCGGTGTAGATACCGGGGGTATTTTGCCAACCGTTAGCTTGAGGAGAAATTACCGTCGCTTCTGTAATCATTAATCCGGCGCTGGCCCTTTGCCGGTAATACTCGGCCATTATCTCATTAGCAAGACGTTTTTCTCCCGCTCGCGCTCGCGTCATGGGAGCAAGCACAAGACGATTTTCTAGGTTTAAATCTCCCAATTTAAATTGACTTAAAAGCGCTAGGGAAGTAGTGAAGGAAGTCATCAAATTTGCCGATAGAGAATTTAGGTTAATTTTACCGCAATTAGTTAAAACCAGACAATCACACCCGAGGATGATTGACTGTCTATCTGCGAGATTGTTCCTCTGCTAAGGTAGGAGAATTAATCGGGTCAATTAGCTGACTATAATTGATCTTGTTCATAAATAGGGTCTGCTGAAAAAGTTTTCCCTGGGGGCAGGGTGTGGGGTGTGGGGTGTGGGGTGTAGGGTTTTACCGATTTTCAGGTGGTCAACTACCTAATTTTCAGGGAAAAAGTACCTGAATTTTCCCCTCAATCACTCCAAT